>NZ_JBFAKH010000022.1:0-111222 GCF_040655635.1 Streptomyces sp. NPDC050388 | reverse complement strand
GGTGCGGTGGGCGCGGTGATCAGGGTGATGCCGTTCATGTCGTTCTTCACGCTGGTCACCGTGGCCGTGGTGCCCCTGGCCGCCGCGCTGTACATGGTCACCAGTACGGCGTGGGGCGTGGTGGAGCGGGCCGTCCTGTACCGGTGATCCACCACCGCGGCGCAGTCGCCCGGAGGGAAGACGGCCCGCACCGGTGAGGGTGCGGGCCGTTATCCCCGGCCGACGGGTGCGAGGGCCGTGGCCCTGCCCGTCGGGCGGTCAGCTGCCTACGAGGGTCTGCCAGGTGGCCGGGCCGACGCTTCCGTCGACGGCGAGGCCCTTGGAGGACTGGAACGACTTCACCGCGGAGAGGGTCGCCGGGCCGAAGCTGCCGTCGACGGTCAGCGAGTAGCCCTTGGAGTTCAGCTCCGTCTGGACGGCCTTGACCGCGTTGCCCGTGGCGCCGCTCTGGACGGTGACGATCAGCTTGGACCAGGTGGCCGGTCCGGTGATGCCGTCGGCGGCCAGCCCGTTGGCACGCTGGAAGGCGGTGACCTGGTTCTGCGTGGCCGGGCCGTAGCTGCTGTCCACGGTGGTGGCGTAGCCGCGGGCGTTGAGCAGGTACTGCAGTGCCCTGACGTCCACTCCGGTGGCGCCGTACTTCAGGACCGGCCAGGACGGCAGCGGGGCGGGAGCCGGGGTGGTGCCGGTGCCGATGTTGGCCATGGCGCGCAGCTGGGTGAGCGTGCCGCGGTAGACGTTGAGGTCGACGTTGCCGCTGATGCCGGAGACCGCACCGGTCTCGCTGTGCTGCCAGAACGACCAGGAGCGGTTCGCGCCGGGGAGGGCGGCCGGCTCGTTGGAACCGCTCTGGTAGCGCGGCTGCCACAGCGGAGTGGTGGAGAAGACGCTGCCGTTGCCCTTCAGGCAGTCGTCGACGAACCACTTGGAGGTGTAGACGATCGGGGCGACCCCGAAGGACGACTTGATCTTGTTGATGAAGGTGCTGATGTGCGTGGTGGTGGCGTAGGCCGGGCACGCGCCGTTGTGGTGCTCCAGGTCGATGACCGGGGGCAGCTGGCCGGCGGCCTTGCCGGTGTAGCCGGCGGTGCGCAAGGTTCTGATGAAGTGGTCGGCCTGGGCGCTGCCGGTGCCTTCCGCGTAGAAGTGGTAACCGGAGTTCATCAGCCCCGCGGCGGCGGAGGCCTTGAAATCCTGGTTGAAGTAGGGGTCGACCCAGCCGGTGCTCTGGGACGCCTTGTGGAACACGAACTTCTGGCCCGAGGCGGCGACGCTGTTCCAGTTGATCGCCGAGCCGTGGTTCCAACGGCTGGTGTCGATGCCCTTGACGCTGTAGCTGCTCGGGTAGGCGGCCTGTGCCGGGGTGGTGCCGGTCAGACCGAGGGCGACGGCGGTCGCCGTGCCGACCACGGCGGCCCGTACGGACACGCCCGCGAAAGTGGTGCGCATACCTTTTCTTCCTCCAGTGACGCACGTCTTCCCGGACGGCCTTTTCGGGCCGTGCTGGGGAGGGGAGTTGACGTGGCGTGGGGTACCGGCGGGTCACTTTCGCCGCCGGATGCAGAGGCGATCATCGCGGAATCACAAGGCGGTTGGCAGTACCCTCGGAGAACTTTGCCTACGTGCATTGGGTGATAAATCGCTGCGCATCGTGGCGAATCGCGGAGGATGCTGGGAGAACACCTAGGAAGGTGTTGTCGAGCTGTCCATGGGGCAGGGTGGCTGATAGACAATTTGACGACACCTTCTTTACGCCCGGAATACCTCGGGCGTTAATGTCGGAGTAACCGGTCGACGCCTTGTTTGAAAGAGCGCGGACCGACGTGCTGGAATGCGCCGAACTGCCCTGCTGTGCGGGCCTGGAAACATCAACGGCATACGTCATGTGCTGCCATCGAGAGGTTGTTGGTCGAGTGAGGCGGAACACGACGAGCCGCGCATCGCGGTCGGGGGGACAATTCACCCCTCCACCGCGGGCCGCGGAATCGCCCACGCAGGTCGCCGGCGAGGACACACCCAAGGGCAGCACAAGCCGATTCACCCCCGGGAACTGGCTCATGCCCACCCGGCTCAACGCGATCCTGTTCCTGCCGGTAGTGGTCTGTCTGGTGATGGGGACGGTCCAGATCCAGGGATCGTTCCGCGACTGGCAGGCGGCGGTCACCGCGGGGAAGACCGCCCGCGTGGTCCAGGCGGCTTTCGTCTACGGCCACCGTCTGCAGGAAGAGCGCGACGTGTCCGTCGAACCCCTGCTGCGCGATGCCAAGGACGACCAGCGCGTCGTCGAAGCCCGTGGGGCCACCGACAAGGCGGCCGAGGAATTCCACGCCGTGGTGGAGGACGCGCCGGAAACGGAAACCCTCAACCGCCGCCTCGACGCCTTCCTCGAGCAGGAATCGAAGCTCGACGACCTCCGCGCCGCCGCTTACACCGGCGCTCTCAAGGGCGTCGAGACCGAGGAGGGATACCTCGCCATTCAGCACCCCCTGCTGGAGCTCTCCAACGAACTCGGTCCGGGCACCACCGACGTCACCGGGTACGGCCGCACCCTCTACGCCATCTCGATGTCCAAGAGCGCGATCTCCCTTCAGCGCGCCATCGGTATGCACCTTCTGGTCAACGGTCCGGACGCCGCGGATGCCGCCGAGCAACGCGGCGCCCTGACCTCGTACGCCTATCTCGAGGGGATCGCCACCCACGAGTACCTCTCGGGCGGCAGCGAGAAGGACATCACCGCGCTGGAGGAGGTGCAGAGGCAGGTCGAGGCCGAGGCCGGGGCCAGGGCCGAGGAAGCCGCGGCCGAAGCGAAGGCGAACGGTGAGGAGTTCGTGGCCCCGCCGGCCCCCGACAAGGCCCTCGCGCTCCTGGCCGCGCCGGACGCCACCAGGGCGACACTGGCCGCGCGGGCTGTCACCCCCGAGTCGTGGTGGGCCACCACCACTGCCGAGTTCGAGGCTTACAGGACCATCGAGACGGAGCTCATCGACAATGCCGTGAAAAGGACCTCCGACCTCGACGGCGAGGCAAATCGTGAGGCCATCGTCACGGCGACCGTCGTCCTGGTCGGTCTGCTCGTCACCTCACTCCTCGCCGGACTCATGGCCCGGCAGATGAGCCGCTCCATGCTCCGGCTGCGGTCGGCCGCCCTCGACGTCGCGGAGCAGCGGCTGCCGATGCTCGTCGACCAGCTCTCCCGCACGGATCCGGGCCGGGTCGACACCCGGGTCGAGCCCATCCCGATCACGACGACCGACGAAATCGGCGAGGTCGCCCGCGCGTTCGACCAGGTGCACCGCGAGGCGGTCCGCCTCGCTGCCGAGCAGGCACTGCTGCGGGGCAACGTCAACGCGATCTTCACCAATCTGTCGCGCCGCAACCAGTCCCTGATCGAGGGGCAGTTGACCCTCATCACGGATCTGGAGAACAACGAGGCCGATCCGGACCAGCTGGAACACCTCTTCAAGCTGGACCACCTCGCGACCCGTATGCGCCGCAACGGAGAGAACCTCCTCGTCCTCGCGGGCGAGGAGCCCGGCCGCCGCTGGGACCAGCCGATCCCGCTGGTCGACGTCCTCCGCGCCGCCGCCTCCGAGGTGGAACGGTACGAGCGCGTCGAACTCGTGGGTGTGCCGGAGGCGGAGATCCACGGCCGCGCCGTGTCGGACCTCGTGCACCTGCTCGCCGAGCTGATGGAGAACGCCACCACGTTCTCCTCGCCCCAGAACAAGGTCCTCGTCGCCGCGACGCGCCTGCCCGACGGCCGGATCATGATCGAGATACACGACAAGGGCATCGGCCTCACCCCTGAGGACTTCGCGGACATCAACCACCGTTTGGCGAAACCGCCGACCGTGGACGCGGAGATCTCGCAGCACATGGGACTGTACGTCGTCAGCCGGCTCTCCGGCCGTCACGGGATTCGCGTCCAGTTGCGCCCCTCCGGCGAGCAGGCCGGCACGACGTCGCTGGTCATGCTGCCGGAGGCGATCACTCATGGTGGCGGCGGCGATCAGGTCATGGGGGGCGCGGAATTCACCGTCGCCTCCATCATCCCGGAACAGCAGTCCCACGAGGCTCCTCCCCAGCGGACGGCGGCCGAACTCGGCTTCGACGACAGCCGCTACACCGCCGAGGGGCCGCAGGACCTCCGGGAACTCGACCGGGTCGGACGTTCGTCGCTGCGCGAGGAACTGCGTGCGGCTCTCGAGGCGACGCAGAACCAGAGGGGCGGAGACCGTCCGGCGTTCCGCGACGAGGCCAGGCAGCCCTCCGTGTACCAGGAGCCCGATCCGTATCAGGACCGGCAGCCCGGTCACCCTGCCCCCGTGTTCGCCGCCCAGGCGGGTGCGTACGGCGATCAGTCTGCCCATGACGGCAGTGCGGCCGACTACGGCGACAGGGAAAGCCACGAAGGGGCCGGCGGCCATGGCGACCGCACCGGCCATGAGGGACGGCTCGCCCACAATGGTCAGTACGTCCCCGTACAGAACGGCCACCACGGCGACGGCTACCCGGCCGCCGGCTACCAGGAACAGCGGCCTCCCATGCCGGACGCCTACGCCGGTCGGGGCGAACCGTCGCATCGGGGCGAGTGGCAGGACTCGAGCGGCTACGGTGACGCGTACATGCCCACGTCCGGCACGGAAGCGGCAACCGGTCCGGGAGGAGCCGAACCGGCCGCGGGACACGCAGGGTTCCCGCCTCCGGCTGTCCCGGGCACCGTCCACGAGGTGACCGACGTCGGCCTTCCTCGCCGGAACAGCGCGGCAGGGCCCGACGATGCCGCCCATCGAGGGGGCCGGTAGGAGCCGGCGCGCGCAGGCCACGACTCCCTTCTCGGTGAGGAAGAGAACGACCTGCGCTCGGCCGACGACGAGCGCCAGGAGCGGGCGGAGCGGCTCAAGCGGCCGAAGGCCGGCGGGGTTACCGCCTCCGGCCTGCCACGCCGGGTCCCGAAGACCGATCTGGTCGAGGGCGCGGCGGAGCACACTCCGCAGGGCGGCCGCCCCGCTGGTGATCGACGAACCCGACGGTCATTCCGGCCCCAAGGCCACCGGCTCAACCTGACAACACCTTCTCCGTCCCGACGACAGCACCACCCGACCCGGAGAAGTGGAACCCGGCGCCCGTTCGATGCGACAACCGGGCCGCCGGCCTTCCCGCCATCAGCCAAAGAAAGCAAAACGGTCCGCCGACTCCTTCGACAGACCGTCATGCAAGGTCGAGGCCAGACTTCCTCACATTTGTTTTGGCCGGCGACAGGCCTGGCATCGGGCGTGTACACACGAAGCGGTTCCGCTTCGGAGGCATGAAAGGGGATGAAGCCATGACTCTTGTGTATGTGTTCTTCGGCGTCATGTTGTTCGCGGGGTTCCTCATTGTGTGGATGATGGGGAAGTCCGGCAGGAAGTGAGCGCTTTTCACCCTCACGTTGACGCGTGGAGCAGAACGGGAGCGGTCTTCACGATGTCGGTGATGCGGTTGGTGCGGAGCGGGCGGACTCCTCGAAATCCATGAGTCGTCCTCATTCTTCACCTGACCTGCCCGAACGAAGGCCGAAAACGGCTCGGTGCCGCCAACCCGATGAACTGGTCGGACTTCACCGTTTCCCACCCCGCACGAAGACCGACGACCGCCTCGCCGGCGAGGGCGGGCATCAGTCGGCCAGGAAGTGCTCCAGCGCTTCCACCACGAGCTGATGGTCCTGGAGTTGGGGAAGCCCGGAGACGGTCACCGCGCCGATCACGCCGACGCCCTCGACGGTGATCGGGAACGAACCCCCGTGGGCCGCGTAGGTGTCGGGGTCCAGGCGCGAGGACTCCTCGAACGTCGTGCCCTTGGCCCGGTGCCGGGCGCCCACCAGGTACGACGCGGAGCCGTACCGTTCGACGACCCGGCGCTTGCGGGCGATCCAGGCGTCGTTGTCGGGGGTGGAGCCGGGGAGGGCGGCGTGGAAGAGCTGCTGGCCCGCGCGGTGGATGTCGATGGCGACGGGGGCGTCGCGCACCCGGGCCAGGTCGACGAGGAACGAGCCCAGTTCCCAGGCGTCCTCGTGGCTGAACCGCTGGAAGACCAGGCGGCGTTCCTGCGCCTCCAGTTCTTCCAGGCTCGGCCCTTCCGTACTCGGTGCTCCCACAGTCGCCTCTCCCTCGCGGGCGGCGGGTTCGGGTCGGGTCACAGCGTCACCGTCACTTTCTCGTCGGCCGAGCGCCGGGCCGCCTCCAGGACGTCCAGGGCGGCGGCGGCCTCGCGCGCGGTCACCGGGTTGGGGCCGCCCTCCCGGAGGGCCTTCGCCACGGCCGTGTAGTAGGCGGGGTAGTCGCCGGGGAGCGTCGGCTCGGGGCGCCCGCCGCCGGTCACCGGGGACTCCCCGGAACCGACGCGGCCCCACAGCTCCTCCGGCTCGGTGCCCCAGCCGGAACCGGCGCCGGGGCGCAGGCCGTCGCGCAGGGCGGCCTCCTGGGGGTCGAGGCCGTGCTTGACGTAGCCCGCCTTCGAGCCCAGGACGCGGAAGCGCGGGCCGAGCTGGGCCGTGGTCGCGGAGACGTAGAGGTGGGAGCGGACGCCGTTCGCGTGGGTGAGGGCGATGAAGGTGTCGTCGTCGGTGCGCGCGCCCTCGCGGCGGATGTCCACCTCGGCGTGGACGGAGGTCACCGGGCCGAAGAGGACCAGGGCCTGGTCGACGACATGGCTGCCGAGGTCGTAGAGCAGGCCGCCGATCTCCGCGGGGTCGCCGGACTCGCGCCAGCCGCCCTTGAGCTGCGGCCGCCAGCGCTCGAAGCGGGACTCGAACCGGTACACATCGCCGAGTGTGCCCTCGGACACCAGTTTGCGCAGGGTGAGGAAGTCGTTGTCCCAGCGGCGGTTCTGGAAGACGGACAGGAGCAGGCCGCTCTCCTCGGCGAGCGCCGCCAGCCCGCGGGCCTCGGCGGCCGTGCCGGCGACGGGCTTGTCGACGACGACCGGCAGGCCGGCCTTCAGGGCGGTGGTGGCGAGCGGGACGTGCGTCCTGTTCGGCGACGCGACGACGAGCAGGTCCAGCTCGGCGGCGCGCTCGAACAGCTCGTCCTGCGTCGCCGCGAGGCGGACGTCCGGGAACTCGGCGCGGGCCTGCTGCTGCCGCTCGGGGTTCGAGGTGACCACCGTGTCGAGCGCGAGGCCCTCGGTCGCGGCGATCAGCGGGGCGTGGAACACGGAGCCCGCGAGGCCGTAGCCGACGAGGCCGACGCGGAGGGGAGTGCCAGTCATGCCCCTACTTTCGCAACGCTGTTGCCAAAGTGCAAGCACGGGAGAGAATGGGCGGGTGAACAGGACGTACGGCGGTATGCGGGGCGGGACGGGGGCGACCGGCACAGCGGGCGTGACGGGTGGGACGGGCGTGACGAGTGGGGTCAATCTGTTCGCCCTGCGCAGCCACAACACCGCGCTCGTGCTCGACCTGCTGCGGACCGCCGGGGCGGAGGGCATCAGCCGGCTGGAGCTCGCCGAGCGGACCGGTCTCACCCCGCAGGCGGTCAGCAAGATCACCGCCCGGCTGCGGGCGGAGGGGCTCGCGGCGGACGCGGGACGCCGGGCCTCCACCGGGGGCAAGCCCCGGACGGTGCTGCGGCTGGTGCCGGAGGCGGGGCACGCGGTGGGCGTGCACCTGGACCGGGACGAACTGCGGGCCGTCCTGGTCGACCTCGACGGGACGGTCGTGGGGGAGCGGAGCGCCCCCCTGGACCTGGGGGCGGGGGCGGAGGCGGTACTGGCGGGGGTGGCGGGAGTCGTCGAGGGGCTGTGGGCCGCCGGGGACGGGACCGGCGGAGACGGGGTCGCCGGGGACGGAGCCGGCACCGACGTCCGGGTGCCGCCCCGGCCCGCCCTGCTGGGCGCCGGGGTCGCCCTGCCCGGGCCGCTCGACCACGCCCGGGGCGTGCTGCACCGGGTGACCGGGTTCCCCGAGTGGGACGGGTACCCGCTGCGGGACGCGCTGTCGGAACGGCTCGGCGTGCCGGTCGTCGTCGACAAGGACACCAACGCGGCGGCGCTGGGTCTGGCCGTCGACGGCGAGGGCGGCTCCTTCGCCTATCTGCACCTCGGTACGGGGCTCGGGGCCGGGCTGGTGATCGGCGGCAGCGTGCACCGGGGGCCGCGGACCGGGGCGGGGGAGTTCGGACACCAGGTCGTCCAGTTGGACGGGCCGCGCTGCGGTTGCGGCGACCGCGGCTGCGTCGAGGCGCTGTGCCTGGCCGCCGTGGCGCGGGGCGACACGGACGAGGCGGCGCGGGTGCTGGGCGTCGGCGCGGCGAACCTGGTGGGCCTGCTCGACATCGACCGCGTCCTGCTCGGCGGTCGCACGATCGAGGCCGCCCCGGAGGCGTTCACGCGGGGCGTTCGTGCGGTGCTGGACACCCGGGCCCGGCGCACGGGGGACACGGCCGTGCCGGTACGGGTCGCCTCCGGGGGCGGGGGCGGGGTCGCGGAAGGGGCGGCCCAGTCGGTACTGGCGCCGGTGTTCGGACGGGGGGACGGGTAGCCGGAAAGCAGGGGACGGAGGGGGTGCGCTGCTCCGAGCGGGGGGAATCGTGGGGCCGTGCGGGGGTGTTCGGGCGTGTCGCCGTGGTGTCCGCCCGCCGATCGGCAAGGTCATACGGCATGCGACTCCGCACACCCGCGTCCCTCTTCCTGGCGGTGCTGGCCGCCGTTCTTCCCACCGAGGCCCAGGCCCGGACGGAAGCACCGCCGCCCGCCTGCGCCACCGGGGACGACGCCGACTTCCCCCTCACCGCCCGTATCCACGGCGGCCCGGACACCTACACGGCCGGCGGCGGCTACGGCACCTGGTACCTCCAGCTCACCAACACCACCGACCGCTCCTGCGGCGGCATCCATCCGGTCGTCGTACTCGTCGACGAGAAGCGGGAGTTGCGGGCCTCGCAGCCGGTGCTGGAGTTCTACGCGCCGGACCGGGAACAGCCGCACCCCGTCCGCTTCGAGACCACCGACGAGGACGAACTCGTCGGCGCCTTCGTCGACGAGCACGCGGGCTTCGCGGGGTTCACCGTCGAGCCCGGCCGGACCCTCACCGTGCAGGTACGGCTCGCGCTCACGTCCGACGCCGCGGCGGGCGAGGTCGTCGCCAAGGCCGCCGTCGTCCAGCGGCGCGAGGACGACGGCGACTGGGTCGGGCAGTCGGACGACTACCGGTTCCGGATCGAGCCGGCGCCCGGCAAGGGGGCCGGTGCCACCGGCCCCGAAGAGCTCGCCCGTACCGGCGCCGGCCCCGCCGGGCCGCTCCTGACCGTCGCCGCGGTGGCCCTGCTCGCCGGGGGACTGGCGGGGGCGCGGGCCCGTCGGCGGCGCTGAACCCGGCCGGCCGGGGAGCGACGGAGCACCCCGGGTGTTCTCGAGCCGCACCACACCGGGCGTTCCCCCAAGATCCGGGCATGTCTAGGCTGGGGCGCAGGAAGGACCGCGTACGGCAGGAGATCTCGCACATGGCAGACCGCAAGCCGATCGAATCGTGGCTCACCGACATGGACGGGGTGCTCATCCACGAGGGTGTGCCGATCCCGGGGGCCGACGCCTTCATCAGGAAGCTGCGTGAGTCCGGAAAACCCTTCCTGGTGCTCACCAACAACTCGATCTACACCCCGCGCGACCTGCACGCCCGGCTCCGCCGCATGGGCCTGGACGTCCCGATCGAGAACATCTGGACCTCGGCGCTCGCCACCGCCAAGTTCCTGGACGACCAGCGCCCGAACGGCTCGGCGTACGTCATCGGCGAGGCCGGCCTGACCACCGCGCTGCACGACATCGGCTACGTCCTCACCGACCACGAACCGGACTACGTCGTCCTCGGAGAAACTCGAACCTACTCCTTCGAGGCCATGACGAAGGCGGTACGGCTGATCAACGACGGCGCCCGCTTCATCGGGACGAACCCCGACGAGACCGGCCCCTCCGCCGAGGGCCCGCTCCCGGCGACCGGCGCGGTGGCGGCGCTGATCACCAAGGCGACGGGCCGGCAGCCGTACTTCGCGGGCAAGCCGAACCCGCTGATGATGCGCACCGGTCTGAACACCCTCGGCGCGCACTCCGAGAGCAGCGCCATGATCGGCGACCGGATGGACACCGACGTCCTGGCCGGCATCGAGGCCGGGATGCAGACGTTCCTGGTGCTCACCGGCCTGACCCGGCCCGAGCAGGTCGAGAACTTCCCGTACCGGCCGTCCCAGGTCCTGGACTCCATCGCGGACCTCGTCGACCTCGTCTGACCCGCGCCCCCGTCTGACACACGTAAAACCCCGCGTGCCCCGATGCCACTCGTACGGCGCAGCACCGCACCCCTGTGGATGCGTCTGCCTGCCCGGCAGGGCACGCTCCCGGTGTCTGGAGGTGCCCCGATGGGTTCTGTGCGACGCGCTCTCTGTACCGGCGTCCTGGCGGCCACCGCGCTCACCCCGGCGGCGTACGCGGCGGACGGCGCGGACGGGGTGTCGGTGACACCGGCGACACCTGCCCCCGGCGCCGACGTCACCCTCGAAGTGGCGGAGTGCGCCGAGCGGACCGCGGTCGCGGTGTCCTCGGCGTTCGTCTCCGAGGCCCGGCTCACCGTCGCCGACGGCGTACTCGTCGGGGAGCGTCGAGGACATCCAGGTCCTCCCCCGGGACGGCTTCGACGCCCGGCGGGCCTACGGGCCCCGCCGCTCCGGCCGGGCCGAACTGCGCCTCGTCACCCGCGGCGGCAGCTTCGACGAGGCACGCCACCGCCACACGGCCAACGTGATCGTCTCGGCGTACCCGACGGACACCACCACCGCCTGACGCCGGCTCCCCACCCGTCCACCCGGCCGTACCGCAGGGGCTGTAACAGGTCGCGGACAAGACGGGCTCGGCCTCATGGGTGCCGCGGGGCGTATGCCAGGATTGGGGCTCGGAAGGCTCGGAACGAGTGCACCCAAGGGGGGTTGGATGTACGGCAGCAGGGGGGTCGGGGCGTTCGCCGGGAGGCGGGCGTCGGCAGCGGTACTGGGGGCGGTGCTGCTGATCACGGGCTGTTCCTCCGGTGATGACGAGGGGGGCGGATCCGGCAAGGGGGCCGACGCGGCGATCACGCAGCAGCCGAAGGGCGCCAGCCCCTTCTGGGTCAACCCGCAGGGCAACGCCGCACAGCAGATGGCCGACCTGGAGAAGGACGGCAAGAAGGCGGAGGCCGAGCAGGTCCGCAAGATCGCGGAGCAGCCCACCGCCGAATGGATCAGCCCGGAGAACCCGGAGGAGCAGACCCGCGGCTTCACCGAGGCCGCCGACGAGGCGGGCCGCACCGCGCTGCTCGTCCTCTACAACATCCCGCACCGGGACTGCGGCCAGTACTCGCAGGGCGGTGCCGCCGACGGCGACGCCTACCGCTCCTTCATCGACGGCGTGGCCAAGGGCATCGGGGACCGCGCGGCGACCGTGATCCTGGAGCCCGACGCGGTGCTCCACCTGGTGGACGGCTGCACACCGGAGAAGTTCCACGAGGAGCGCTACGACCTCCTCAGCGGCGCCGTCGACAAGCTCACGGGCCTGAAGAACACCACGGTGTACCTGGACGCGGGCAACGCCGGCTGGGGCAGCCCCGACCAGATCCACGAGCCGCTCAAGTGGGCGGGCCTCGACAAGGCCGACGGCTTCTCGGTGAACGTCTCCAACTTCTACTCCACCGAGGACTCCATCGCCTACGGCAAGAAGCTCTCCGCCAAGGTCGGCGACAAGCCCTTCGTCATCGACACCAGCCGCAACGGCAACGGCCCCTACACACAGGGCGACGCGGACGAGCGCTGGTGCAACCCGCCCGGCCGCGCCCTCGGCGAGACCCCGACGACCGAGACCGCGGACCCGCTGGTGGACGCGTACCTGTGGGTGAAGCGGCCCGGCGAGTCGGACGGCGAGTGCAAGGGCGGTCCGAAGGCCGGCGAGTGGTGGGAGGACTACGCGGTGAAGCTCGCCGAGGCCGGCGACCGCGACTGACCGCGCCGCGGCGCACGCGGCGACGAACAGGAGACAGCAGAAGGGGGTGTCCTCCACCGTGGAGGACACCCCCTTCTGCCACCTGCCTGGCGTCAGGGCACCTGCACCCACTGCGCCTTGCTGGGCGTGCCGTCCGCATCGGTGGCGAACAGCATGTACCAGCCCGCCTGGACCAGGTTCCGGCTCTTGGGAACCGTCACCTCCAGCTTGTCGCCGTCGGCCTCGAAGTCCAGGGCGATGGAGCGCTGATCGATGTCGGTGACGTGGGTCGAGGCGCTCGGCCGGATCAACCGGACGTTCTTGATCGACCCGGCGTCCTTCGAGGTGAACGTGGCGGAGCCGCCGCGCTCGACGGTCTTCGGACCGCCCGTCAGCTCGGGCTGCCCGGTCTCGCCGTACAGGTACGGCGGTGTGTAGATCTCGATGCGCTGTTCGAACTTGCCGGGCTTGGTGTTGGCCTTGTCGCCGTAGAGCGAGTCCGAGCCGAAGAACATCACGCGGCCGTCGGGCAGCAGGATCGAGCCGGCGTGGTAGTTGCGGCCCACCAGCGGATCGGCGACGCGCTTGAACTCGTTCTCCGCCGTCTCGTAGATCCGCGCCTCGAGGATGTTGGAGTCGCTGCGGCCCCGGTAGTCCTCCGAGCCGCCCGAGACCAGGATGTTGTCGTCGGGCAGGATCGAGTACTGCGGGTAGCGGGTTCCCTTGTCCAGGGAGGGGCCGTCCACGAAGCGCGGTTCGTCGGCCTTGAGGTCGACGATCCGGGTCTTCTCGCTGGCCTTCCTGGACTCGCCGACGCCGCCGCCGCCGATCACCATGTACTTCTCGTCCTGCGCCGGCGGCAGCAGCACCGTGCCGGACGTCTCCATCATGTCGGGGTCGCTCAGCCCGGGGATCTTGTCGAACTTGTTGGTCTCCACGTCCCAGACGCCCGGCTCACGGCCCTCGTCGGCCGGTCCGTAGCCCGCGTTCGAACCCGAGTAGAAGACCTTGCCGTTCTGCATCAGGAACAGCGCCGGGTAGGTCGGGAACTGACGGATCTTGTCCGTGTAGGTCCACTTCTTGGTCTCGGGGTCGTAGATCTCGTTCTTGCCCGGGACCAGCTGGCCGATGTCGTCGAGGCCGGAGACGCTGAGGATCTTGCCGTCGCTCAGGGTGGTGAGCGTCGGGTACCAGCGGGCCTCCTTCATCGGGTCGACCTTGATGTACTTCTCCGCCACCGGGTCGAACTCGAAGGCGTCGTCGATGCCCTGGAAGTCCTTCTTGTCCAGGGCGAGCTTCTCGGCGATGCCGTACGTGTTCTGCGCGTCCTCGCCGGTCAGACCCTGCACGGTGTAGTTGTCCTGGGTGCCGGTCTCGTACTTGGCACCCTCCTTCTGCGCCTCGACGTAGGTGCGGCCGTAGCCCGGGGTGTTGCCCAGGAACTCGCCGGTCTCCTTGTCGAAGTTCTTCTTGGCGCGCGGGACGAGCACCGGGTCCTTCGAGACGAAGGTCTTGCCGTTCTCCTTGCCGACGAACCTGGTGCCCGCCGGCAGGGTGATCGGCTTGTCCGGGTTCTCGTTGTGGACGACCATCAGGCCGCCCGCCTTCGTCACGTCACCCTTGAGCTTCTCGTACCGCTTGGTGCCGCCGGCGATCAGCAGGTTGCCGTTGGCGAGCTGGGTGTGGCCGGTGCAGAACAGGTCGCTCGGCGTCGGCACCTTCTTGATGGTCTTCTTGACCGGGTCCCAGATCCGCGTGTCGTACTTCTTGGCGTCGAAGTTGTCCTTGTTGTTGCCGGAGCCCGCGACGAGCAGCACCTTGCCGGTGTGCAGCAGCGCCGCGTGGATGGTGTTCTGGCGGTACTCCTCCGGGAACTCGACGATCTCCCAGCGGCCGTTCTCCGCCTTGTACTCCGGCTTGTTGATCTTGTACTGGTGGTATTTCTCGGTCCCGAAGCGGTACAGCCACGGCCCGTTCATTCCGGCCAGCGCGAGCACCACCGCCGTGCCTATCGCGATCCGACGGGCGCGACGGCGGCCTGCACGGTCGTTCATTCCTTACGTCCCCCAAGTCCACCAAGGGCGATCTGCATCGTCTGGTCGTCACCGGGGTGGTAGCCCCCGGTACCTCCTGGCCCGCCCGGTCCCCCCGGTCCCCCCTGCCCTCCCGGTCCGCCGTGGGCGCCGGCCCAGCTGGGCCGGTCCTGCGGGGCGTGGGGCGCGTGGTGCCCGTGGTGCTGCTGCGGCACCTGCGGCAGCTGCTGTGTCCGGGGCTCCGGTACGGAGTCCTGTGCCCGGCCCGCGGCGTGCGCTCCGGGCTTCTTCCTGTCCTGGCGCATGCCGTGGCGCCAGGCGAACATGGGCGCGGCCGTGATGAGCAGGGCGAACGTCGCCCAGATGATCATGGCCGGGTGCGAGTGTCCGTAGACGAATCCGGCGGCGATGGAGCCACCGAAGATCAGGATGAAGTACCAGTGGTACCGGAAGGTGCCGAACCAGGTGTCCGGGCTGGCCGAGTCGCCCTTCGGGGTGACCACGAACTTGCTCTTCTTGCGCAGCACGGAGTCGATCAGTGCCTTCGCGTAGAGCGGTGCCGACAGCGCGGACATCACCATGCCGGCCACACCGCCGGAGCCCTCCGGCTCGTGCGGGGAGACGTTGTGGCGGCGGTTCCAGACGTAGAGGCCGATCTGCAGCGCGGAGGCGTTGCCGTAGAGCATCAGCCAGACCGCGGGGTCGATGTTCACACCCGAGGCGCCCAGGCCCAGGAACAGCGCACAGCTCAGCGCCGCCAGGATCCAGTTCAGGGCCGACATCGGGTAGAAGATGATCATCATGGTGTAGTTGAAGAGCTTGCTCGGCGGGAGCGAGTACCAGCCCTTCCAGTACTGCTTGAGGATCGTCTCGTACGTCCCTCGCGACCAGCGCATCTGCTGGGTGAAGAAGTCCGTCCAGGCGTTGGGGCCCTCACCGACCGCGAGCACGTCCGGGGTGTAGACCGAGCGCCACTTCCTCCCCGTCGCCGGGTTCTTGGCGCGGTGCATCTCGAAGCCGGTCGCCATGTCCTCGGTGATCGAGTCGTACAGACCGCCGATCTGCTTGAGCGCCTTGATGCGCACGGCGTTCGAGGTGCCCACGAACATCGGTGAGCCGTAGCGGTTGCCGGCCCGCTGGATCAGCGCGTGGAAGAGGAACTGCTGCGACTCGGCGGCCTTGGTGACGAAGTTGTCGTAGTTGCCGTAGACCTGCGGGCCGATGACGAAGCCGACGTCCGGGTCGCGGAAGAAGCCGAGCATCCGCTCCAGGTAGTTCGGCAGCGGCACGTGGTCGGTGTCCACCGAGGCGAAGAAGTCGTAGTCGTCGCCGTGCGCGTCCAGCCAGGCGTTGTAGTTGCCGTGCTTGGTCTTGGCGCGGTGCGGGCCCTTCTTCTGGTTCCACTTCGCGACGCCCTTGCGGGAGAAGTGGTGCACGCCCAGACGCGCGCACACCTCCTTCACCTCGGGATCGTCGCCCTCGTCGAGAAGCCAGACGTGCATGACGCCCCGGTGGCGGATCTTCACTGCCGCCTCCAGGGTCTTCGTCACCATCTCCAGCGGCTCCTTGCCGGGCACGAAGGAGGTGAGGAAGGCGACCCGGGTGCCGGTCTCCGGCACCACCGGGACCGGGTCGCGGGCGACCAGGGTGGCGTGCGCGTTCGACAGCACGTTCATGCAGCGGAAGAACTCGATCAGCCCGATCGAGACGAGCATCACCATGTCGAGGGCGGGCAGCCAGTCGAACGCCGGGTAGTCCCGCTCCGTCCAGTGCGCGGGCTGCAGCAGCCACACCAGCAGCACCAGCGACAGCAGCGGGGCCGCGGCCAGCATCAGCGCGATGCGGATGCGGTGCGGCTCCTGCGAGATCAGCGAGCGGTACTGCACTTTGTAGGGTTTGTTCGGATCGGGCTGGGTGAGGGGGCCCGAGAGCCGGCTGTAGTGCTCGTAGTCGTATCTCGGCAGCGTCTTCTTGATCCGCCGGAACGCGCCCGTGTTTCCGGTCCGGTGCGCAGGCACCCTGAGCTGGGTGGTCTGGGACGGGTCGTTGTCCCCTTGGGCGCCTGTCGGCGTCGACGTCATGAATCATCCCCCCACACACGGCCCCGCCGTGTGTTTCGTCGCTTGCTGCCGCCCGCGTCCGGTCCCCCTCGACCGTCCCAGGCGTGTCAATGGTGGCTCGCCGTCACCACGTCACCCACACCATATAGACACGGCGCGGCGTTCTTTCGGTTGCATGATGCTCTCGTCGGCGGCGCTCCGTGAAACGGGACCTCTCACCCCGTACCGTCCGCAACCGGTACCCCGCCCTCCAACAGCCGCGAATGCGCGGCATGATGAAGAACCCAGGTTGTACCGTGTCCATCATGATCGCAAGGTGTGAAAACAGGTGTACGCCGGTCATACGCGCCCATGGTGGCCCCTGAGGTGGTCCGGCGGGGGGCCTGTTCCCCACGTGGTTCCAGTGGCTCCATACGTGTGGTGAGGGCGTTCCGTTCAAGACATGCCCCCCGGCGTGCGCGAGAGGGTGTCCGGCCAAAGGCAACGGGCCCCTCGATCACGAGGAGCCCGTTGTGTCGGTGCGCCGCCAGGGACTCGAACCCCGGACCCGCTGATTAAGAGTCAGCTGCTCTAACCAACTGAGCTAGCGGCGCTCACTGACGCGACAACTCTACCGGACCGGACGGGGTGCTCCCGACCGCCGCCTCCGCCCCGGCGTGGCCGGTGCGGTCCTGCGAAGCCCCGGCCCGGGGCCCGTGCCCGGCGGGATCCGCCACCTGGACCATGACGCGTACATCCTTCGGGCCGTCAGAATGCGCGTCCCGGGCACAGTTGAGAAGCTGACCTTCGTGCACAGACGTGAGGCATTTCACCGGACGTGTGGCCGGATGTGTGACGGGACGTGTGAGGGGAATCGCATGGAACCCCCGGTGTTCGAGGAGTTCGAGCCCGCGGGCGACTGCGGCTGCCCCGGCTGTGTGCACCGGCGGCGCGTCCTCGCGTGTGCGCCGGCCGGCGGCTCGGTCGCCCGCCCGGCGGCGTTCCGCCCCCTCGTGGTGGCCGCCGCGGCCTCGGCGGTGGTCGCCGCGCAGGCCGCCCCCGCCCTGGCCGCCCCCCACACCGCCGAGCGGCCCGGCGTCCCGGGTGTCCCCGCGGGTGACGAGCCCGCCACCCCGCAGGGACCGAGGGCTCCGCTGTACGGCCCCGTCGGCCGGCCGGACGATCCCGCGGACCCCTCGATCCCGGCGACGACGCGCGCGATCACCCGCGCGGACATCATCGAACGGGCCAGGAGATGGGTCGCCCGGAAAGTCCCGTACGACATGACCGCGTTCTGGTCCGACGGATACCGGCAGGACTGTTCGGGCTATGTCTCGATGGCCTGGAACCTGCCCGGAAACGAATGGACCGGCAGCCTCGGGCAGTACGCGGAGAGAATCAGCAAGGACGAACTCCAGCCGGGGGACATGCTGCTCTTCCACAACGCGTCCGATCCCTACGGCGGCTCCCACGTCGTCCTCTTCGGCGGCTGGACGGACGGCGCGCGTACCACTTATGCGGCCTACGAGCAGACTCCTCCGCACACCCTCCAGCGGACCACCCCGTACGCCTACTGGAACAACTCCGCGAGCTACGTCCCGTACCGGTACAAGGGCGTGACCGGCGGTACGGCGGTGGCCAAGGGCGTGAGCGAGGCCACCCAGGCCCCGAAGCCGTTTCCCGGAACGGCCCGTTTCGGCCCCGGCGCGAACAACCCGCACGTCACCGAACTCGGCCGTCTGCTCGTCGGCCGCGGTGGCGCCCGTTTCTACGCCACCGGCCCCGGACCGCGCTGGACGGACGCGGACCGCGCGGCGGTCCTGGCGTTCCAGCAGGCCCAGGGCTGGCAGGGGGCCGCGGCGGACGGTCTGCCGGGGCCGCTGACCTGGGAACTGCTGCTGACCGGCGGGGGCAGGGACATCCCGGCCGTCGAGGACCCGCACGGGGTGCCGGGCTACCCGGGTCAGGCGGCGTTCCGGCCGGGCGCGGTCAACGGCCACGTCACCCGGCTGGGGCAGCAACTGGTGCGGAAGGGGTTCGGCCGCCACTACGTCACGGGGCCGGGCCCGCGCTGGGGCGAGGCGGACCGGCGCAACGTCGAGGAGTTCCAACGCGCCCAGGGCTGGCGCGGCGGCGCCGCGGACGGCCTGCCGGGGCCGGAGACCTGGCGGCGGCTCTTCTCATAGCCCGAGGGTCGCTCGCCGCGACCGACCCCTGCGGCTCCGTCACGGTCCGGAGGGTTCTTCGATCTGACGCATCTGGCGCGGAGGCTGGAGACACGCATGACCACGATCACTTCCCACACCCCTGAATCGCCCGTTCCCGGACCACCCGTCCCCGAACCACCGACCCCCGGACCACCGACCCCTGGAGCCGGGGGCTTGGCGGGGGGCCGGTCCGCGCGGGTCATCCGCAACGAGGCCACCACCGAGATCCCCGTCCATCTGCTCTTCCGCGACGGGCCCGACCCGGTGCCGGTACCGCTGCGGCCCGTGGTGGTGGGGCGCCGGCAGGGGACGGGGGAGCAGCCGCGGCTCGGCCGTCCGGTCGCCGAACGGCCCCTGCCGCCGGTCGACCCCGAGCTGGTGGAGCGGCCCGCCCGGGTGCTGCCCGGCGGTGCGGGGGTGCTCGCCGGGGTGTGCGGGGCGGCCGGGTGCGTGGCCACGTCCTGGTGGGCGGGCGTACTGCCGCCCCTGGCGGCCGGTGCCCTCGGGCTCCCGGAGTACCCGGGAGCCGCAGGGCTCGGGCCCGCCCAGTGGGCGGGGTACGCGACTGCCGGGGCCCTCGGCCTGTTCGGGTTCGGCGGGCTGGCGCGCGGCCGGACCGGGCGGGCCTGGGTGCTCGGTCTGTTCGGCCGCTACCGGGGGAGCGTCCGGCGGACCGGTCTGCTGTGGGTGAACCCGCTGCTGCTGCGCCGCCGGGTCGACGTGCGGCTGCGGCACTGGCGCAGCGAGCCGATGCAGGCGGCCGACCACAGCGGGGTGGCGCTGCGGGTGGTGGTCCTGGTGGTGTGGCGGGTGCGGGACACCGTGCGGGCGACGCTGGGCGTCGAGGACCACGAGACGTACGTACGAGAGTGCGTCGAGGCGGCGCTGCTCCGGGTCCCGATGGAGGCGCCGGGCGCGGTGCGGGGCGCGCCGGACACGGTGCAGGACGCGCTGACCCGGTTGGTGGCGACGGACGCCGCGCCCGTCGGGATCGAGGTGTTCTCGGTGCGGCCGGTCCGGGTGGAGTACGCCCCCGAGGTGGCCGCCGTGATGCACCGGCGCCGGATCGCCGTGCTGGACGCCCAGCACCGGGCGAGCGTGCTCACCTCGGTCGTGGACTCGGTGGAGGACACGGTGACCCGGCTGACCACGCGGGGGCTGGTGGATCTGGACGACTACGAACGCAAGATGCTGGTGAAGGACCTGACGGTGGCGTTCTGCGCGGGACGGGGGGAGACGGGGCCGTAGACCGGCGGGCAGGCCGGTGGTCGGCGGCCGGCGGGCCCGTGTGCCGGGGAAGCGGAACCGGTTCCGCTATTGGTATGGACATGTTCAACTCGTGGCCATAATCTGAGCCTTGGTCTAGACCTACTTGCACGGCTCAGTGAAACTCCCCCACGTTCTCCAGGAGCGGCAGCATGCGCACACGGACCAAGCTGTACGCAGCCGCGGTGGGACTGGCCACGACCGGAGCGCTCGTGCTCTCCTCCGGCGGTGCCAGCGGCCACGGCTACACCGATCTGCCCATCAGCAGGCAGAAGCTCTGCCAGAACGGCAGTGTGACCAACTGCGGCGCCATCCAGTGGGAGCCGCAGAGCGTCGAGGGCCCCAAGGGCTTCCCCGCCTCCGGCCCCGCCGACGGCCGGCTCTGTTCGGCCAACAACACGCCGTTCGCCCAGCTCGACAGCCCGAAGACGCCCTCGGGCGGCGCCTGGCCGACGACCAGGGTGACGGGCGGCCAGAACTACACCTTCCGGTGGCAGTTCACGGCCATGCACGCCACCAGTGACTTCTCGTACTACATCACCAAGCCGGGCTGGAACCAGAACCACAACCTGGCCCGGTCCGACCTCAACCTCACCCCGTTCCTGAAGGTGCCCTACAACGGGCAGCGCCCGCCGCAGACCCTCTCGCACAGCGGCACCCTGCCGTCCGGGCTGAGCGGGCACCACGTCATCCTCGCGGTGTGGACGGTCGCCGACACGAGCAACGCGTTCTACGCCTGCTCGGACGTCACCTTCTGACGTCACCTTCCGGGGTCCGGTGCCGGACACGTCGAAGGGCCTCCCGCTTCCACGAGAGGCCCTTCACCGTGCGCCGCCAGGGACTCGAACCCCGGACCCGCTGATTAAGAGTCAGCTGCTCTAACCAACTGAGCTAGCGGCGCATGACTCCCGCCGTCCGCTTCCCGCGGTCGGCGACTGGAAAATAATACCCGGTCCCGGGGTGTGCTCCGACCGCGGCGGCGACCGCCGCGGTCGGAGTGATGTCGGTGTGGTGTCGGTGTGATCAGGAGGAGAGGCCTCAGATCGTCAGCGACAGCAGCACCGGCGCCGCGTTGTGGTTGAGGGTGTCGGCGGCGTGGCGCAGGCGGTGGGCGTGCTCGACGGGCAGGGACAGGGCCAGGCAGCCCACCGAGGAGCCGGCGGTGATCGGGACGGCCGCGCAGACCGTGCCGATCGCGTACTCCTGGAGGTCCAGCACCGGCACCGTGGGCGGGTGTGCCGCCAGCTGGGAGAGCAGCAGCCTGTCGCTGGTGACGGTGCGCGAGGTGAGCCGCACCGTCCGGTGCCGGGCGAGGTGCTCGCGCCGGCCGTCGTGGTCGAGCTGGGTCAGCAGGCTCTTGCCGAGCGCGGTGGCGTGCGCCGCGTCACGGAAGTCGACCCACTCGTTGACCTTCGGGGTGGCCGGCCCGTCGGCGTACTGGGTGACCTCGACCTCGCCGTCCACGTACCGGCTCATGTAGACGGCGGCGCCGACGGAGTCGCGGAGCCGGTCCAGGGTGCGCTGGAGCTTGTCGCGCAGGGCCTCCTCGTGCTCCTGGGCCGAGCCGAGGCGGGCGAACGCCTCACCGGCGACGTACGCGCCGTCGGCGCCCTGTTCGACGTAGGCCTCGCGGCACAGCATCGGCAGGAGCGTGGTCAGTCGCTCCCGGCCCAGGCCGCTCTCGCGGGCGAGTTCGGTGTCGGTGATTCCGGTGGTGTGCCGCGCCACCGTGTCCAGGACGCGCAGGGCGTCCTGGACCGAGTGGTACGGAGCGGTCGGCTTGTGCTTCAGCGCCACGGTTTCCCCCTGCGCTCGCTCGTAGGCCCTGTCGTCACATTCCCGCCTGCCCGGCGGGCGGACGACGGGAATGTGACGACAGGACCTGGGGCCGCAATCCGGTCAGCGAATCCTCTCCACGATAACCGTCAAGCGGCTCTCCCGGAGCGGGTGTTGACGAGATCGCGGCCCTCCCAACTGCGGCGCCGGTCCCCGGGCATATGCCAGAGGAATGCCCCGGGGTGTCGACCTCGGACGTTCCGGGCCGGCCCGCCCCGGACACGCCCCGTCATCACAGGACCGCGCTGAGGAACTCCCGGGTGCGGTCGTGCTCCGGCTCGCTGAAGATCTTCTCCGGGGCGCCGGCCTCGATGATCCGGCCCGAGTCGAACATCAGGACGCGGTCGGAGATGTCCCGGGCGAAGTTCATCTCGTGGGTGACGCAGAGCATGGTGATGTCGGTGGAGCGGGCGATGTCCCGCAGCACGTCCAGGACGCCCGCGACCAGCTCCGGGTCCAGCGCCGAGGTCACCTCGTCCAGCAGCAGCACCTGCGGCCGCATGGCCAGCGCCCGCGCGATCGCCACCCGCTGCTGCTGGCCGCCGGACAGCTGCGCGGGGTGCTTGTCGACGTGCTCGGTCAGCCCGACCATCTCCAGCAGCTCCCGCGCCCGTTCCTCGGCCGCGTCCTTCGACATGCCGAGCACGGTGACCGGGGCCTCGGTGATGTTCCGCAGCACCGTCATGTTCGGGAACAGGTTGAACTGCTGGAACACCATCCCGATCTTCTTGCGGACCTCGCGGACCTGCTTCTCCGGCGCGGGGTACAGCTGGTCCCCGTCGACGGTGACCGTGCCCTCGTCGGGCTTCAGCAGGGTCATCAGCAGGCGCAGGATCGTGGTCTTGCCCGATCCGGACGGCCCGATCAGGGTGACGTGCCTGCCGGCGTCCACGGAGAAGTCCAGGTTGTCGAGGACCGTGTGGTTCCCGAACCGCTTGGTGACCCCCTCCAGCCGGATCAGCTCGCTGCCCCCGGCCCGGCTGCCGCCCGCGGGAGTCTTCTCGGTACCGGTGCCGGCATCGGCACCGGCGTCGGACATGGGGGTGTATTCAGTGGACAAGGCGTCGCTCCAGGGCTCGCAGGGCAAGGGAGGCCAGGTAGGAGATGACGATGAAGGCGATGCCGATCACCGTCAGGGGCTCGGTGAACTGGAAGTGCTGCTGGGCGAACAGGCGCGCCTCACCGAGCATCTCCAGCACGGTGATCGCCATCAGCAGGGGCGTGTCCTTCAGCATCGAGATGACGTAGTTGCCGAGCGCGGGCACGACCCTGCGCACGGCCTGCGGCAGGATCACCGCGGTCCACGTCCGGCGCAGCGGCAGGTTCAGTGCCGTCGCCGCCTCCCACTGGCCCACCGGCACGGCCTCGATGCCCGCGCGGTAGACCTGCATCGTGTACGTCGAGTAGTGCAGACCGATGGCGAAGACACCCGTGGTCAGCGCCGAGAAGGTCAGTCCCCACTCGGGCAGCACGTAGAACAGGAAGAACAACTGCACCAGCAGCGGGGTATTGCGGACGAACTCCGTCACCGCGCCGACCGGCCAGGTCACCCAGCGGCTCGGCACCCGCATCAGCAGGGCCCACACCAGACCGAGGACGAACGAGATCAGTGAGCCGAGCACCAGGATCTGCAGAGTGACCAGCAGACCGTCCCAGAAGTACGGCATGAACTCGGAGACCGCGTTCCAGTCCCACTTCATCAGACCGCACCTCCCACGTTGGTGGTCTCGGCCCGCTTCAGCTCCACGTCCGGGTCGTGCTTCGGCGTCTTGCCGACCCCGGCCTTCAGCTTCTTCTCCAGACCGCGCATGACCCGGGTGAGCAGGAAGGCGATCACGAAGTAGATCACCAGGATGTACGTGTAGATCTCAGCGCTCTCCTGCAGCGCGAGGCGCACCAGGTTGCCGCTGAACGCCAGGTCGCCCATCCCCATGATCGACACCAGTGCGGTGCCCTTGAGCAGCTCGATCAGCAGGTTGGAGAACGGCGGGATCATCTCCGGCACCGCCTGGGGCAGCAGGATCAGCCGCAGCCGCTGGGTGGGCGTGAAGCTGAGCGCGATCCCGCCCTCGCGCTGGGCGGGATCGACGGCGGCCAGCGCACCGCGCACGATCTCCGAACCGTAGGCGCCGTAGGTCAGGCCCAGGGCCAGCGTGCCCGCCCACAGCGGCACCAGCTGCCAGCCGAAGGCCGGGGGCAGCACGAAGAACACCCAGAAGATCATCACCAGTGCCGAGGTGCCGCGGAACACCTCGGTGTAGAAGCCCGCGAGGAAGCGGACGAACTTCAGCCGGTGGGTGCGCGCGATGCCCACCACGAAGGAGACCGCCGTCGCCAGCAGCGCGCTGAGGACCAGCAGCTGGATCGTGACCCAGACGCCCTTGAGTACGAGGTCCCAGAGTCCTGAGGTCATCCGCCGCACAGCTCCTTCGCGGTCAGATCCGTCATCTCGTCCTCGGTGAAGCCGAACGGCTTGAGGATGCGCAGCAGCTCGCCGCTCTCCTTCAGCTTGCCCAGCTCGACGTTGAACGCATCCCGCAGCCTCGTCTCGGTCGGCCGGAAGGCGAAGCCGCCCCCGTCGACGTGCGGCTTGCCGTTGACGATCGGCTTGAAGGGCTCCGTGACCTCCGCCTTGGCCGACTTCTTCACCACCTCGCGGGTGGTGAGCGCCGTGCCGGCGAAGACGTCGACCCGCCCGGCCTCCACCGCGTTCAGCCCGGCGACCTGGTCGGGGACGATCAGGATGTCGCTCTTCGGGTACCCGGCCTCGACCGCGTACGCGATCTCCGCGTACCCGGTGCCGGTGGCGAACTTCGCCTTCTTCTCGACGACGTCCTTGTAGTCGGTCAGCCCCTTCGGGTTGCCCTTGCGCACGATGAACGAATCGAGCATCTGGTAATCGGGGTCGGAGAATATGACCTGCTCGCAGCGCGCGGGGTTGATGTACATCCCGGCGGCCACGACATCGAACTGCTGCGAGTTCAGCCCCGGGATCAGCGAGCCGAACTCGGTGGGCACGGGCTGGACCCGGTCCACCCCGAGCCGTTTGAAGATGACCTTGGCCAGTTCCGGCGCCTCGCCGGTCAGCTCGCCGTTCTTGTCGATGTAACCGAAGGGGATCTCTCCGGCGATGCCCAGCCGGACCACGCCCGCCGTCCTGAGCCGGGACAGCAGGTCACCGCCGTGCGTACTGGTCTCGGTGGGCACGCGCGAGCAGCCCGCCGCGCCGAGTGCGCCGAGCGCCGCGACCCCCGCGAGCAGCGACCGGCGTGAGGGCCCGGCAGGGCCGGGGGTGTCTCCGTGTCGTCCCGGTCGTCTCAGTGGTTTTGCCAGTGGTGGAGCCATGGCGGCGCGGCTACCCGAGAAGACGCCGATTATTCCCGCCAGTTTCGGCCCCGTTCGGCGGTCGGGCGGCCTTGACCGGTGCGGGACGATGGGTCTCATGATGGACCGATATGTAGAGGTCTCGCTGGTCAAACGCGGCATCACCTGTACGGCCCGGTTGCTCGACGACCGTGCGCCGATCACCTGCGCGGCCGTCTGGGACGCCCTGCCCCTGTCCGGCGACGTCTACCACGCCAAATACGCGCGCAACGAGATCTACGCCCTGTTCCCGCCCTTCGCACAAGCGGAGCCACCGCTGGAGAACCCGACCGTCACGCCCGTCCCGGGAGACCTCTGCTACTTCTCCTTCGCGGGCGCGGAGCTGGGCACCAGGGCCTACGGCTACGACCGCGAGGTCGGTCCGGGCACCACGGTCGTCGACCTGGCCCTGTTCTACGAGCGGAACAACCTGCTCCTGAACGGCGACGTGGGCTGGGTTCCCGGCATCGTCTGGGGCCAGGTCGTGGAGGGCCTGGCGGAGATGGCCGACGGGTGCAACGACCTGTGGCGCGGCGGCGCGGAGGGGGAGGCGCTCAGCTTCCGGCGGGCGTGACCCCGGACGCCCGGGCCGCCCCGGTCTCGAAGAGCGCGTGGGCCGCCCGCAACACCAGCGTGTCGGCGTGGCGGGCGCCCACGAGCTGGACCCCGATCGGCAGACCGGCCGCGTCGGTGCCCACGGGGACGCTCGCCGCGGGCTGCTGGGTCAGGTTGAACGGATAGGTGAACGGGGTCCAGCCCGTCCAGCGCCGGTGGCCGGAACCCTTCGGCACCTCCACGCCCGCCTCGAACGCCGTACGCGGCACGGCCGGGGTGACGAGGAGGTCGTAGGTGTCGTGGAAGAGCCCCATGCGCCGGCCCAGGTCCATCCGGACGTCCACCGCCGCCAGGTAGTCCAGCGCCGAACGGCGGGCGCCCTCGCCGCAGACCTCCCGCAGCCCGGGGTCCAGCAGTTCCCGCTGCTCACGGGTGAGGTGCTGCACCACCCGGGCGGCCCCGGTGAACCACAGGGTGTGGAAGGCGTCCACCGGGTCGGTGAAGTCCGGGTCGGTCTCCTCCACGTAGGCGCCGAGCGCGGCCAGCCGCTCCACCGTCCGCCGTACCGCCGCCGCTACCTCGGGCTCCACCGCCACCTGGCCGCCCAGCGACGGCGAGTACGCCACCCGCAGACCCCGCACCCCGCCGTCCAGCCCCTCCCGGAAGGAACCGGGGGCCGGCGCGAGCGCCGACCAGTCGCGGGAGTCCGGCCCGCAGATCACGTCCATCAGCAGGGCCGCGTCCGCCGCGTCCCGCGTCATCGGGCCGACGTGCGCCAGCGTGCCGTACGCGCTCGCCGGATACAGCGGCACCCTCCCGTACGTCGGCTTCAGCGCGAAGATCCCGCAGAACGCCGCAGGGATGCGGACACTGCCGCCGCCGTCCGTCCCCAGGGCCAGCGGTCCCGCGCCCAGCGCCACCGCCGCCGCCGCGCCCCCGCTGGAACCGCCCGCGGTCCGCGAGGGGTCGTGCGGGTTGCGGGTGACACCGCTGAGCGGAGAGTCCGTCACCCCCTTCCAGCCGAACTCGGGGGTCGTCGTCTTGCCGAGGAAGACGGCGCCGTGCTCCCGCAGCCGCGCCACCGACGGCGCGTCCTCGTCCCAGCGGCCCGCCGGGTCGACGGCGCGCGAGCCGCGCAGGGTCGGGGCGCCGCGCAGCAGCAGGATGTCCTTCACCGTGACCGGCACCCCGTCCAGCAGCCCGCGCGGCTCGCCGCGCCGCCACCGCTCCTCGGAGGCGGCGGCCCGCTCCAGCGCCTCCTCGGGGAACAGCCGGACGAACGCGTTCACCTCCGGCCGGCTCGCCTCGGCCCGCTCCAGCGCCGCGCGGGTCACCGCCACGGGGCCGAACTCGCCCCGGCGGTAGCCGTCGAGGAGCCGTACGGCGGTCAGTTCGGTGAGCCCGGTGGACCCGGTGGACCCGGTGGACCCGGTGAGGTCAGACATCCGCTCTCCCGCCACATCAGTGCCCGGGTACGTACCCGAGCCGCTTGTCGACCACGTTCACCAGCGGTTTGCCCGCTTCCCACAGCTCGTACAACTCCACGAACTGGGCGGCGAGTTCGTCCCGCCAGCCGATCGTGTCCCCGCTCATGTGCGGCGACACGATCAGTCCGGGGGCCCGCCACAGCGGGCTGTCCGGGGCGAGCGGCTCGGCCTCGAAGACGTCCAGGGCGGCGCCCGCGAGCCGGTGCTGCCCGAGCGCCTCGGCGAGCGCGTCCTCGACGACCAGCGGCCCGCGCCCGACGTTGACGAAATGGGCGGACGGCTGCATCATCCCGAAGCGGCGGGCGTCGAACATGCCCCGGGTCTGCTCGGTCAGCGGCGCGGCGGCGATCACCCAGTCCGCGCGGGCGATCAGCCGGTCCAGGTCCTCGGAGCCGTGCACCCCCGCGCGCGGGGTGCGGCCGACCAGCGCGGTGGTGACGCCGAGCGCCTCGAGCGTGCCGGCGACGGCCCGGCCGATCGGCCCCGACCCGACGACGCAGGCGCGGGTCCCGGCGACCTTGCGCGACTCGCGGTGGAGCCAGGTCCGTTCCCGCTGGAACTCCAGCGTCCGCGGCAGATCCTTGGCCAACGCCAGTACGAGAGCGGCGACGTACTCGGCGATGGGCCGGTCGAAGACGCCCCGCGCGTTGGTGACCACCGTGTCGGAGGCGGCGAGTTCCGGACAGAGAAGGTGATCCACTCCGGCGCTCGCGGTGTGCACCCAGCGCGGCCGCGGCCCCCCGCCCGGCCAGGCGGAACGCACCGCGTGCGAGGTGAAGTCCCAGACCAGCAGCACGTCGGCGTGCGGGAGCCGCTCGGCGAGCGTCGAGGCGTCCGCGTGCTCGACCCGGACCCTGCCGGTCAGCCCGCCCAGCCGGGGCGGCGGATCGGCGTCCAGGACGAGCAGCGTGGGGACGGCCCCCGGCGTGGGCGAAGAGGTGGTCGAGGCAGTGGCCGCGGGGGTCGAGGGGGTGGACATGGGCCGCCGTTTCCCCGGATGACCGGAAGTCTGAGATGTACGGATTGACCACGCTGGCACCCCGAACCTACCGTCGTCAACACGGGCGTTTCGGCGAACCGTTGCGTGCTCGTCTCTCACCGTGAGGCCGGTGCTGACATGGACGTCTCCTTCATCGGCGGACCCGGCCCGCAGCGCGGTGTCGGCGTGGTCGCCCCCTTCGACTTCGCGCTGGACCGCGAACTCTGGCGCTGGATGCCGGACGACGTGTCCCTGCATCTCACCCGAACGCCGTACGTGCCGGTCGAGGTCAGCCTGGACCTCGCCCGGTTGATCAGTGAACACGAGACCCTCGGCAACGCGGTGAGCACGCTCACCGCGGTCGGCCCCGAGGTCGTCGCCTACGCCTGCACGTCCGGCAGCTTCGTCGGCGGGGTCCTGGGGGAGCGCGCCATGTGCGAGGCGATGAGCAGGACCGGCGCGGTCCCGGCGGTCACCACCTCCGGCGCGTTGCTGGAGGCGCTGGTGGAACTGGACGTGCGGCGGGTGGCGCTGGTGACGCCGTACACCGTGTCGGTGACCCGGTCGCTGGAGCAGTACGTGGCGCAGGCCGGGGTGACGGTCACCGGCTGCGCGTACATGGGCCTGACCCGGCAGATCTGGCGGGTCGCCTACCGCGAGGTGGTGGACATGGCCCGGCGGGCGACGGCGCGCGGCCGGCTCGGCGCGGCGGAGGCGCTGTTCCTCTCCTGCACCAACCTGCCGACGTACGACGTGATCCCGCAACTGGAGGCGGAACTGCGCATACCGGTCATCTCGGCCAACCAGGTGACCATGTGGGCGGCGTTGCGCCGATTGGGTACTCAGGCGGTGGGACCGTATCAGGCGCTGATCGACACGTCGGCGCGCGTCACGCCCGGGACCGGGACCGAGACCGGGACCGGCGCCGAGGCCGTACTGCCGGACCGGACGTCCGGCGCGGTGCTGCCGCGGAGTCCGGTGCCGCCGCCCGCTCCGGTACTGCCGGACGGACCGGAGGCGCCGGGCGTGCAGGGTGCCCAGGGCGTTCCGGGTGCGCAGGGCGTGCCGGGAGTGCCGGACGAGAAGCAGCAGGAAGGCTGGACATGACCGCACTGGGATTCCTCTATCCGGGACACTCCGCCGAGGACGACTATCCGCGCGCCGAGCAGCTGCTGGGCAGTGACATCCGGGTGGACCTGGTGCACACCGACATCGGTGAGGACGCGCACCGGGTCGACGCGCTGCTCGAGATGGGTGACGCCGGTCGGCTCGCGGCCGGCGTCGGGGAGCTGCGGCGCGCGGGCGTCGACGCGGTGGTGTGGGCCTGCACCAGCGGCAGCTTCGTACGCGGCTGGGAGGGCGCGCAGGAGCAGGTGCGCGCCCTCGCCCGGGCGGCGGGCACGCCCGCGTCCTCCACGTCGTTCGCCTTCGTGCACGCGGCACGGGAGATCGGGGTGCGGCGGGTCGCCGTCGGCGCGACCTACCCGGACGACGTGGCCGCGCTCTTCGCCGGGTTCCTGGGCACCGGCTCGGTGTCGGTGACCGGGGTGACCAGTTCCGGGATCATCACGGCGGCGGAGGTCGCCACCTGGGGCGAGGCCGAGGTGTTCGCCCTGGCCCGCGCGGCCGACCACCCGGACGCCCAGGCCGTCCTCCTCCCCGACACGGCCCTGCACACGGTCGCCCACCTCGCGGCGCTGGAGAAGGACCTCGGCAAACCGGTCCTCACCGCCAACCAGGTCACCGTCTGGGAGGCCCTGCGCCTGGCCGACCGCAGGGTGAACGCCCCCTCCCTGGGCGCCCTGTTCACCCGGGAGCCGATCGTGCAGGTGTGAGCGGCGCGGGCGGGCGTGCACGGAGCGGGCAGCGAGGGCGGGGCGGGGAACAAACAGGGACACCCTCCTGTTGGTGGACCGGTGAGACGTCACCCGAAACAGGAGGCACCCCACCGTGGCCGCAGACGACACCGCAGCCGACGAGATCCGAGGCACGGCACAGGGCACCGCCCCCGTGCCCCTGTCCGTCCTCGACCTGGTCACCGTCGGCGCCGGCCACACCGCCACCGAGGCGCTGCGCACCGGTGTCGACCTCGCCCGTCTCGCCGAGGCGCGCGGCTTCCACCGGTTCTGGGTCGCCGAGCACCACTCCATGCCGGGTGTGGCGTCCTCCTCCCCGGCGGTGATCCTGGCCCACCTCGCCGCACACACCGACCGCATCCGGCTCGGCTCGGGCGGGGTCATGCTGCCCAACCACGCCCCGCTCGTCATCGCCGAGCAGTTCGGCACGCTCGAGGCCATGGCCCCCGGCCGGATCGACCTCGGCCTCGGCCGCGCCCCCGGCACCGACGGCGCCACCGCCGCCGCCCTGCGCCGCACCGAGCGGCTGAACGAGGGCGCCGACGACTTCCCCCAGCAGCTCGCCGAGCTGACCCGCTTCCTGGACGACGATTTCCCCGACGGCCACCGCTACCGCCGCATCCACGCCGTCCCCGGTCCGGTCCAGGCGACCTCGCCCGGCGGGGTGCAGTCGACGCACCGGCCGCCGATCTGGCTGCTCGGCTCCTCCGGCTTCAGCGCCCGGCTGGCCGGCCTGCTCGGCCTGCCGTTCGCCTTCGCCCACCACTTCTCCGCGCAGAACACCGTCCCCGCGTTGGACCTCTACCGCGAGTCGTTCACCCCGAGCGACGTCCTCGACGAGCCCTACGCCCTGATCGGGGTCTCCGCGCTCGCGACCGACGACGAGAAGGAGGCCCGGCGCCAGGTCCTGGCCGCCGCGCTCAACATGGTCCGGCTGCGCACCGGCCGCCCCGGCCTGGTGCCCACCCCCGAGGAGGCGGAGGCGTACCCGTTCTCACCGATGGAGCAGGACTTCGTCGAGTCCTGGAACGCCAACGTCGTGCACGGCACCCCGGACGAGGTCCGCGCAGGCCTGGACGAGCTGCACAAGCGCACCGGCGCCGACGAGCTGATGATCACGGCCAACGCGCACAGCGGTGACGTACGCCTGCGTTCCTACGAACTCATCGCCGACGCCTACGGGTTGCCGACGACGTCCGCCTGAACCCCGGGCGTGCCCAGCAGTTCGGAGATGCGGTCCGGTGACACCGGACGGGAGTACAGCCAGCCCTGGCCGGTGTCGCACCCCATCCGGCGCAGCCGGGTGGCCTGCGCCGTGGTCTCCACGCACTCCGCGGTGACCGTCAGCCCCAGCCGGTGGGCGAGCTGGACCATCGCCTCGACGATGGCCTCGTCCGCCGGGCTGGGCGTCTCGTCCCGGTCCTCGTAGGGGAAGCCCCGGACGAAGGCGCCGTCCAGTTTCAGCACCGACACCGGCAGCCGGCTGAGGTAGGCCAGGTTCGAGTAGCCGGTGCCGAAGTCGTCGATGGCGATGCGTACGCCCATGTCGCTGAGCGCCTTCAGTGCCTGGAGGGGCCGGCCCGAGGAGCCCATCACCGCCGACTCGGTCAGCTCCAGCTGGAGCAGCTGCGGGGCGAGGCCCGTCTCCGTCAGGGTCTCGGCGACGTCCGCGACCAGGTCGGAGTCCCAGACCTGCCGGACCGCCACATTGACGCTGACGAAGATCGGCGGCTCGGTGGGGTGCTCGACCTGCCAGCGGCGGGCCTGCCGGCAGGCGGTGCGCAGCACCCAGCGCCCGAGCTGGACGATCGAGCCGTCCTCCTCGGCGATGGAGATGAACCGGTTCGGTGTCAGGGTGCCGAACTGCGGGTGGTTCCAGCGGACCAGGGCCTCCACACCGTGCACCCGGTCGTCCTCCATGCCGACCAGCGGCTGGTACTCCAGCGTGAACTCGCCCCGGTCGACGGCGGGGCGCAGCGCGGAGGCGAGGGCCTGGCGGGTCATGCGGTGCGCGTTGCGTTCCGGGTCGAACAGCGTCCAGCGGGACTTGCCGTCGGCCTTCGCCCAGTAGAGCGTCGTGTCGGCGGCCTGCATCAGCGCGGTGGGCGTGGTCCCGGCCGCGTGCCGTTCGACCACCCCGATGGACGCCGAGACCGACAGCCGCCGGCCGTCCACGTCGAAGGGGTCCTGGAGCGCCCCGAGCACCGACTCGGCGAGGTCGGCGAGCTGTTCGGTGCCCGTGGAGTCCTCGACCAGCAGTGCGAACTCGTCCCCGCCGAGCCGGGCCACCAGCGGGGTGCCGGTCCTGGACCGGCCCGCCTCCTCGGCGCACAGCGCCAGCCGTTCGGCGACGGCGGCCAGCAGCCGGTCGCCGACGCGGTGGCCCAGGGCGTCGTTGATGGCCTTGAACCCGTCGAGGTCCAGGGAGCAGAGCCCGATCCGGCCGGTGCCGCTCTGCTCGTAGGACTCCGCCTCCAGGGCGGCCGTCAGCCGTTCGAAGAACAGGGCGCGGTTGGGCAGCCGGGTCACCGGATCGTGCATCTGCAAGTAGTGGAGCCGGGCCTGGAGTTCGCGGCGGGCGCTGACGTCGGCGACGGACAGCAGGACGCCGGGCCCCTCGTGCGCGTCCCCCGCGTCCGCCGCCTCAGGGGGGAGTGGCGCGACCGACACCTGCACCCACAGCGAGTGCCCCTCGGGGTGCTTGAGCCGGCGGGTGCAGCGCAGCTTCGCCTGCCGGCCGCACAGCACCTCGCGGTAGGAGTGCCAGGCGCGCGCATCCGAGGAGAGGTCCACCAGGTCGGCGGCGACGGCCCCGACCAGGGTGTCCGGGGCGCGGCCCAGCAGGGTGGCGAGGGTGCTGTTGGCGCTGACCACCCTGCCCTCGCGGTCGACCACCGCCATGGCGAGCGGAGCGGCCGTGAAGACGGAACGGTACGACGGGGGGAGCGCCTGGGGGGAAGGCGACGAGGGCGCCGGGGGTGAGGTCGGCTCTTCACGTTCGGCACGGGGCGGGGCAGAGGTGTCACTCTCCGTGACGCTCGGCCGGTTGAGGTCTGCTGTGGGCGTCGGCCCTTCGGACGTTCCGCTCACCGCTCGCTCCCGCCGTGCACTCGATCGCTGTCCGTGCCGGAAAGCCTCAGGAATGTCTCAGGAAAGTGTGCCGATCATAGAGGCCGACCCGGAGCCCTTCCAGTCACTGTCCAGTGTCCAGCACGGTCCCGCATCTCTGCCAGATCGTTTCCGCTCGGAGGTGGACGGCTTCTTCAGGCCTGGGACCGGTTGTGACGTTCCGTAAGTGGTTCGAGGCGTCGAACGTGAACGGATTTCTCGGCCTCTCACCCGTCCGGTGCAGATAAACAGGGCGCAGTATGACAATCAACCACATTCTGGGTGCGGTGTCCCGCGAACCGTCTCCCGGAGGTCTTTGTGCCGCGCCAGCTCCCCCTGAGGCGACTCGGTCATGAGGCTCTCAGGGGATTGGGCCGACAGGGTGGTGCACGCGGCCGCCCCTGGCTGCGCAGCGCGGCGGCCGTGCTCACCACCCTGTCGGCGCTCGCGGCCACGTCCCTGGTGGCGGGGCCCTCCGACGCCGAGACCTTCTCCGCGGCCCCCTGCGCCCTGACCCGCACCGACGCGCACCACTCGGAGGGCCTGGACACCTGGAACGCCGCCTACCCCCGGCCGACCGGCCGGCTGGACGCCGTCATGGTGTTCCTGTCCTTCCCGGACTCGCACCCCCTGGCCACTCCCGACGACATCGCCGCCGACCACTTCCCCGCCACCAGCGACTTCTTCCACCGGGCCTCCTACGGCAGGTTCACCCTGCGCCCGCACATCCTGCGTGGCTGGATCCCGATGCCGCGCCCGTCCACCGCGTACGCCATACAGCGTGACTGGACCGTGCGGGACCGGTCCGCCTACCTGCGCGACGCGCTCGCCGCCGCCGACCCGAAGGTCGACTTCTCGCGCTACGACGTCGTGTACTTCGTCGCCGACCCGGACGCGCCCGGGGTGGACTCCGACGCCACCAAGGTCGTCAACCTGGAGACCCCGATGCGGGCGGACGGCACCGACATCCGCCGGGTCGTCACCGTGTTCGAGGACCAGCCGCCGGACCGGCTGGTCCTCGCCCATGAGACCGGCCATGTCTTCGACCTCCCCGACCTCTACAACCGGCCCGTGGACGGCAAGGGCGACTGGGACACCCACGTCGGCGACTGGGACCTGATGGGAAGCCAGTTCGCCCTCGCCCCGGACCTGTTCGGCTGGCACAAGTGGAAGCTGGGCTGGCTGGCGCCCCGCCAGGTGCGGTGCGTGCAGGACGCGGGGCCCGTGCGGCTGACGCTGGAGCCGCTCGGGGCGGGGCCCGGCGTGCCGGTGACCGGTGCCGCCGGGGCGCCGTCCTTCGGGCTGGGCCGGGGCGTCAAGCTCGCCGTGGTGCGCACCGGCCCGGACAGCGTGCTCGCCTTCGAGGCGCGCGGTCCCGTCGGCGACGACGCGGGCGCCTGCCGGTCGGGGGTGCTGGTCTACAAGGTGCGCGGCACCACCCGGTCCGGTGAGGGGCCGATCGAGGTCGTCGACGCCCACCCGCACACGGAGGCCTGCCGGGGGGACTCGGTCTACCCGTCCCTCGCGGACGCCCCGGTCGCCCTCGGCGAGAGCTTCACGGTGCCGGGGGAGGGGGTGCGGGTGGAGGTACTGGAGCGTACGGCTTCGGGGGCGTGGACGGTGCAGATCAGCATCGGGCCCGGGGAGGGGAGGGAAGACACGTGAAAGGCCCCTTGCTTTCGCAAGGGGCCTTTCACGTGTCGTGCGCCGCCAGGGACTCGAACCCCGGACCCGCTGATTAAGAGTCAGCTGCTCTAACCAACTGAGCTAGCGGCGCCTGCTGACGTCGTAGACATTAGCACCCTGGTCGGCAGGAGGAAAAATCGATATCCGCACGGCCGCGCACGCCGCCCGTACGGCCGCCCAGAGCAGCACCTCCGGGCCCGGTAACCAGGGGTGACGCGTGTCCGGGGCGACCAGCCAGCGCGAGCCGGAGCGGTCCGCCCGGTCGCCGGGATCCGGGGCCGGAACGGTCACCGCGTCGCCGGTGCCGTGGCACAGCAGGGGCGGGACGGCGCCCGTACGGCCCGCCTCCCCGGCCGTCCTGCCGCGGGCGTCCCACTCCTCCCACTCCAGCAGCGCCGGCAGCCGCTGGGCGGTGCCGGGTGCCGAGAACAGCAGCATCCGGCCGCGGAACTCGGCCACCGGGCCGGAACCCGGCCCCTCGTCCCACATCCGGTCCAGCATCCGGCGCCCGAAGGTCGAGGGGGCGCTCACCACGTCGAAGGCGGAGCCGCAGGGCAGCACGACGGGCGCGTGCGGCCGCTCCTCCCAGAGCGAGAGGGTGCTGCGCGGATACGTTCCTGCGGAGGCGAGCCAAGCGGCGCCGTCCGGGGTGACGCCGCTGACGTCGGATACCTTGCGTGCACTGCGTGCGCTGCTCATGGAGCCTGTCTACCCGCGGTGAGGGAACGGTTTCCCAGAGTTGCGGGAATCGAGGACACCGGGGCGGGGAGGCGGTATCTTGCCCACCTGGCATATGCCGCGCCTGTTCGAGGGGCGAGGGTGGCGGCCGGTCGCGCGGGGGCGCGCGTGACCGTGTGCACGCCGCTCACACCGGGTCGGCGTGCCCCCGGCCCTCACTCCCGTGCAGCAGGTCCCGACCGAACTCGATCATCTTCTTCGCGTAGTCCTCGGTCCACTCTGCCCGCTCGGCGATGGCGGCCGGCGTCAGCCGGTCGAAGCGCCGAGGGTCGGCCAGCTGTGCCGCCGCCACCGCCTGGAACTCCACCGCCCGGTCCGTCGCCGCGCGGAACGCGAGCGTCAGCTCCGTCGCCCGCTCCAGCAGCGCGCGCGGGTCGTCGATCGACTCCAGGTCGAAGAAGTGCTCCGGGTCGGCGGCCGCCTCCGCGGGCTCGAACAGCAGGGGCGCGGGGCGTAGCCGCGGTCGGTCCCGGTGCGGCGTGGGCTCCGCCATGTCATCTCCCTCTTGCTTGGCCTTCTCGCCGTACACGTCGGACACGTCGGACACGTCGTGCTCGTCATGCCGGTCGTACGCGTACGTCACGTCGGCCCGCCGATGAGTGGGCCACCGTCCATTGTCCCGCGCCCTGGCAAGAGGGCCTCGGGGCAGGCACGACCGGGCCCGCGACGGTCAGGGTCGCCATGCGACCCGGTGTTCCGCGAGGTGGGCCAGGACCGAGTGGTTCGCCTCCCAGCCGTCCGGGCTGTAGCCGTCGGCCGCCTCCGGCGGCGTGCCGGACTCCGTCCGGCGGATGGGGCGGCGTCGTGCTGATCGCCTGCCGGGCAGGCATCGGAGTGGTGTCAGGGTTGCCATGAGACCCGGTGTTCCGCGAGGTGGGCCAGGACCGAGTGGTTCGCCTCCCAGCCATCTGGAAACTTCACGAGGGTGCCCAGCTGGACCGGTTCCGTCGACGGGTAGGCGTCCAGCAGCTCGCCCACGCCCGCCCTGCACACCACGATGCAGGCGTGCCGGTGCCGGGAGGCCAGCACGCACAGCCTGCCGGTCTCCAGGTGGAAGGCGGTGGCGTCGGGGCGGCCGGACAGCGGGTGCAGCACCACCGTGACGTCGAACTCCCGACCCTGGAGCCGGTTCGCCGTGTCGACGGTGACGTCCGCCGCGCCCAGCTCGGCCAGCGCCGCCCGGACCGCCGCCGCCTGGTCCCGGTGGGCGGTGCCGACGGCGATCCGGTCGGCGGTGAGCGGAACCGGGTCGGGGGCGGGGCGCTCGGAGGTCGTGGCGCCCTCCCGGTCCAGCAGCCGGCGGACGACCAGGGCCACCGCCCGGACCGCCTCCGGGTCGGTGCGCGGGGTGTGCCGGGCGGGCAGCTCCAGCAGGCCCCAGCCGGACTCGGCGGCCTCGTCGATCACCCGGTCCGGACCCGAGCCGTCCGACGGGACACCGAGGGTGAGCCGCCGGTCACCGGGGCCGGTGCCGCTGCGGAACGGCGTGTACGGGTAGAACGCGTCCGACACCAGGGGCGCCGCCGAGGCGGGCAGCCGCCACGACACCGGCAGACGGTGCTGCGGCAGTTCGGGATTGTGGGCGAGCAGGGTCGTCACGGCGGACGCGGACGGGTCGTAGGAAAGGCCCGCCCACTGCTCGCCGCCCACGATCGAGAACGGGTCCAACTGCCCCGGGTCGCCCACGAACAGCGCCCGCTCGAACAGCCCCGCCACGGCGAGCAGCGCGTCCGAGCGCATCTGGTACGCCTCGTCGACGATCGCGTGCGTCCACGGTTCGACGCCCTTGACGTGCGCCCACTTGGCGGCCGTGGAGATGACCACGTCGAGCCCGGCGAGATCGGCCGCCTTCGCCGACTTGCGGACGTTCTCCAACCGGTCCAGCGCCTTGTCGTACGGGTCGGTGTCGCTGCTGTGCAGCCGGCCGACCGGCAGGTCCGGGTTCTTCTCGGCGAGCCGCAGGACCAGGTCGTCGACCTGCGCGTTGGTCTGTGCCACCACCATCAACGGGCGCCCCGCCGCGGCCAGTTCCAGGGCCGCGCGGACCACCAGCGTGGACTTTCCGGCGCCGGGCGGGGAGTCGACGACCACACCGCGCGCGGTGCCGTGCAGCGTGTCGCCCAGGATCGCGTCGGTGGCACGGGTGGCCGCCGCGCCGGGGTCGAAGGCGGCCTCTTGGACAAGGGTGGTCACTGAGAGTTCCAGTCCGTTGGCGGATGGCAGTGTCGCGGTGTGCTGAGCGAGAGCCAAGCCGGCACGACAACCTCCGATCTCTGGGGAAACCGGGCTGGTTCCAACCCGGCTGGTGCTGATCGCGTAAGACCTGGTCGTTCGCTGAGCGACGGGGCAGCGTGAGCCAGGAATCCTCCTCGTTCGCGAGGGGGAGGGTTCAAAGGAGGTCCTCCTCGGTCACCGGGTCGGCGGCCTCCGGTGCGGCGGCCGCGGCACCGGGCGGGCCGCCGTGGGTCCACGGGGTCTCCTCCGGGTCGGGGAGCTTCGCCCCGCCGCGCGGCTCGTGCTCGAACAGCGTGAAGCAGAGCCGGTCGCCCTTCTCCGGCACCGAACCCGCCTCGGGCTCCTTGCCGCGGCCCATCTTGTCCAGGATCCGCAGGACGAGCAGGGATCCGTCCGCTTTCTCAGCTTCTCCGGCTTCCGTGGCCTCCACGGCGACGAACTCGGCCGTCTGCGGCTTCCCGCCCAGCGAGCGGTACACCCTGGCCCGCTCGCCCAGGTACGGGCGGTCGTCCGTCCGGACGGTGACCAGCGGGCGAGGGCTCGGCCGCTTGCTCTCGCTGTACGCCATGACGACCTCGACGACCTCGCCCGCGAACGCCTCCCCGGACAGCCGCCGGCCCGCCATCACCAACGGGTCGTCCAGGGCCTCCTGGGCCTCCAGCCGGGCCTGCTCCCGCTCGCGCGTGGCGAGCTTGCCGGCCGCCGTCACCGCGTCGTCGCGGCGCGGCTGCGGCGGCTCACCGGCCAGCACCCGCTCCCGGTGACCGGTGAACGACCAGCGGTCGCGCGTCCACCGCTCCTCGACGCGCGCTCCCTCCGGCAGCGCGCGCAGCAGGTCCAGGCCCCGCCACACCGCGTCCCAGGTGGGCCGCGTACGGCTCAGGACCAGCGCGCGGATCTCCCGCTCGGCGGCGGTCAGCGCGCCGAGCCGGTCGTCGGCCTCCAGACCGTCCTCCGCGGCGGCGAGCGCGCTGCGGGCGCGGTCGTACCGCTCGACGGCCGGGGCGAGCAGCTTGTTGTCGAACGCGGGGTCGGTCGCCGGGCCCGCGGGCGGACACAGCAGCTGCCCGCCGGCGTCCCGCGCCAGCTCCGCCTCCCGCGCCGCCTCGGCCCCGGAGCGTCCCTCGGGCGGGTCGATCCAGGCGAGCAGCGCCCCCAGGTGCTGGTCCTCCAGCGTGGACTGACCGGTCGCCCAGTGCCGGCCCAGCAGATCCGTCATGGCCGTCAGGAGCGACGAGCCGGGTACCCGGGCCCGCTCCCCGAAGTGCGTCAGCCACCGCCCCAGCAACGGCACCCGGGGCGGTGCCGGGAAGGGCGCCTCCGGGTCCTGCTCCGCCGTGCGCCGGAACCGGGTGGAGCGGCCGAGGAGCCGTACGAGGTCGACGCCGGCCCGGCTCGGCACGATCAGCTGCGGCGCGTCCGCGCACAGCTCCACCTCGACCTTGACCCGCTTTCCGGTCTCCGGGTCGGTCTCGCTGCGTTCCGCGGCCTCCACCGCCTCGGCGCAGCCGTCCACGTACGGCAGGACCACGTCGGCCAGTTCGGCCAGGAACGCGAACCTGAGGTCCCGGTCGCGCGGCTGCGGCACGGCCAGCAGCCGCGGCGCGTCCCGGTCGGTGCCCACCAGCGCGCCGAGCGGGGCACCCGCCTCACCGGCGGTGATCAGCGGCACGAACACCAGCGGCCGCTCGGACAGATGCCGGTGCCGGACGGTGGCGGCGGGCTGGGCGCGACCGGTGCTGACGGCCTCGAGGCGGGCCAGGGTGGCGATCAGCGACAAGGGGCCACCTCCGGGCGGCCGGTGAGGGCCTGTGCGCCGACGGGGGCCTGTGCGTCGGCGAGGGCCTCCGCCCGCAGCGCCGCCGCCCTGCGCAGGGCGGCCACCGTCGGGTCGTCGGGATCGCCGGCCTCGCCGCGGGCCGCCGCCAGCACGTCCTCGACCGTCGTCAGACCGCCCAGTTCGGCACGGACCGGGCGGCCCAGAGAGGTCACCGCGCCCTGCGCGCGGGAACGGTCCCGGCAGTGGAAGGCCAGCTCGCACGCGGACAGGCACTCCGGCGCGTAGCTCGCCGGGACCGACTCCACGGCCGCCGTGAGCCGCTCGCGGGGCAGCTCGGGCGCGAAACAGGTGCCCTCGGGGAGCGCACCGGCGATGTCCTCGATCCGGGTGAGCCGGGCCAGCTGGCGGGCGGTCACCGCGCGCTGCTTGCGCACGTCCACGGCGGACGCGGTCGGCAGGTTGGAGAAGTCCTTCGGGCACACCAGCAGGATCCTGTGCCGCACGCGGGGGGCCGGGACGGTGGTGAGGCGGGCGGCGACCTCCTCCAGCGCCAGCACGTACACCGCCGCCTGCCGGGCCGCCGCGCCGACCTTCGCCGGATCCGCCGCCCCGTCCAGCATGGGGAAGGACTTGATCTCCACGACCGTCCAGCTGCCGTCCGGGTGCACCACCACCGCGTCCGGTTCCAGGAAGGCCGGCGAGCCCGCGACGTCCAGCGCGAGCAGGGGGTGGTCGAGCAGTGTCCACCCGTCCCGCGCCCGCGCGGCCTCGCCCAGCGCCAACTCCGTGCGCGCGGCGCGCCCCCGGGGGCCGGACGCGGTCAGGTCCGGCACCCGCGCGCCGGCGGGCGGTTCCGCGGAGCGGTCCAGTTTCTCGTGGACGAGCCGCAGCAGCTCCGTACCGCCGTCCGCCTTGACCCGGGCCTCGAACGCGTTGCCCCGGACGAACGCGAACTGGGACTGGCCGAAGACCGAGGGCGAGCCCAGCGCGCCCGCCAGTCTCGCCTTGTCCACGCCCGCGCCGTCGAGGATCGCGCGGCGCGCGCAGCCCGGGTTGGCGGCCAGGGCGGCCAGGGCGCGTGCGTCCAGCGCCTTCGCCGACACGTCCGGACCGCGCAGCTCAGCGAGCCGGTGCCGGAGCGGCCGGGGCTCCTTCCCCCTGGTCGGAGGGGGGAGCGCCGCCCGGCTCGGTTTCCGGGGCGGACCGTGGCTCGAACTGCCGCTGCCGTGGCCGCTGTCGTGGAAATTGCTCACCCGCGGAAGTCTGGCATCCGGCACTGACAATCGGGGAACCCGGGACGGGAGAGGCCGCCGGGGTCGGCGCCGGGCGCGGCAGCAGACGGGCCCTCACCCGGTCCGTGTACCGCGTCACGACGGGGGCGAGCAGCAGCCCGGCGCCCATCACGGCGGCACCCGCGACCGCGTCCAGGAAGTAGTGGTTGGCGGTGCCCATCACCACGACGACCGTCACCAGCGGATAGCCGACGGCGGCCGTCCTCGCCGCCCGTGCCGCCCTCGTGGTCTGCGCCGTCCGGGTTCCGCCGATCCGCCACAGGATCACACCGCACCACAGGGCCCAGCCCACGTGCAGGCTCGGCATCGCCGCGTACTGGTTGGTCAGCCCGCCCAGGCCCCGCGGGGCGCTGGCCTCACCGGCCCACCAGCCGTACGAGCTGTACTGGGCCATGGTGTCGACGAAACCGTGGCTCGCGTCGAGCAGCCTGGGCGGGCAGGTGGGCAGCAGGGTGAAGCCGATCAGCCCGATGAAGGTGGACGTCATCAGCCAGGTGCGGGCGGCGCGGTAGCGCACCGCGTGGGAACGGAACAGCCAGACCAGGAGCGCGGGCGTCACCAGGTAGTGCAGCGACGCGTACCAGAAGTCGGCCGGTATGCCCAGCCACGGCTCGCGCGTGAACAGCCGGTTGAGCGGGTGCTCGGCGTTGAGGTGGAGCGCCTGCTCGATGCGCAGGATCGCCAGTCCGTGGTCCACGGCGTCGGTGACGTCGCCCCGGACCAACAGGCGCCCCGCCGAGTAACAGGCGTACACGAGGAGGATCAGCGGCAGCTCGGTCCACCAGCGCAGCCGGATCGCCGGGGCCCCTTCGGTACCCGGTGTCTCGGTGTGCGGCATCCGATCGCCCTCCCCCTTCACGCTCACTCCCGCCCCACGGCGATCCGAATCAGCCACTCTAGGCGTACTCGCGCCCCCCATGGGGTGCCTTCGGCCCTGATAGACGCTGAGATCGCCCGCCGGGTTGCCCCTCCCCAGGGTGCGCGATGATGGAGGGGTTCCGCCCCCGATTTCTCCCGGAAGGTCTCTCATGGCACCGCGCATCCTGCTGGCCCGGCACGGACAGACCGCATGGTCGTTGTCCGGCAAGCACACCGGCAGGACCGACGTGCCGCTCCTGGACGAGGGCCGGCAGGGCGCCAAGCTGCTCGGTGAGCGCCTGCACCGGCCGCCGTACGACGGGCTGCCGGGCGTCGAGGTGCGCACCAGTCCGCTGGTACGCGCCCGGGAGACCTGCGCGCTCGCCGGGTTCGGCGAGCGCGCGCAGACCTGGGACACCCTCATGGAGTGGCACTACGGGGCGTACGAGGGCATGACCCCCGACGAGATACGGGCGGACCGCCCCGACTGGCTGATCTGGCGCGACGGCGTGCCCGAGGGGGAGACCCTCGCCGAGGTGACGGCCCGCGCGGACGAGGTGGTCGCCTGGGCGCGCTCCGCCGACCGGGACGTGCTGGTCTTCGCCCACGGACACATCCTGCGCTCGATCGGCGCCCGCTGGCTGGGGCTGCCGCTCGACTTCGCGGCCCGCATCCGCCTCAACCCGACGTCACTGTCGGTCCTGGGCTGGGCGTACGGGGAGCCGGCCCTCGAGAGCTGGAACGACCTGGGTCACCTGGCGGGGTGAGCCGACCCGGTGCCGGCCCGGACCTGACGCCGGCCCGGACCTGACGTCGGCCCGGACCTGACGCCGGCCCGGACCTGACGTCGGCCCGGACCTGACGTCGGCCCGGGCCTGAGGTCGGCCCGGGCCTGAGGTCGGCCCGGGCCTGAGGTCGGCTCGGGGCGGTCACGTCGTGCGGGGGAGGGAGTCGTGGCGGTCCAGGAAGGCCGACACGTCCGAGGTGCGGCGGTGCGGGAGGAGCACGCGGGCCGTGCCCGCCAGCATCGTGCGGACCCGGGACGACTGGACCTCGGGCAGCAGGTCCAGCACCCGCATCCCCGCGGCCGCCGCCTCGTCCGGGCGCCCGCCGCGGGCCAGGTCGTCCGCCAGCTCCGCCGTGTACAGCGCGATGTTGCGGGTGAAGTGCGGGTTCTGGAGCTCGGCGGCCCGCCGCGCGTGCCGGGCGGCCCGCGGCCAGTCGCCCAGGGCCGACCAGCACTGCGCCTCCAGGCCCTCCAGCTCGGCCTCCCCGTAGAAGGACATCCACTCGGGGTCGGCCGGCGCGGGGCCGCGGTCGAAGTAGGCCTGCGCGCGGGCCAGCGCCTGCTCGCAGCCGGACCGGTCGGCGAGCCCGGCCCAGCCGCCCGCCTCGCGCAGCGCCAGCAGCGACATCAGCCGGGCGGAGCCGAGCGGGCGCGCGGCCCGCTGCGCGGCCTGCGCCGCCCGCACCGCCTCCCGGGGCCGGCCGGAGTCGCGGGCGAGGAACGCCGTGTTGCAGAAGGCGTGCGCCTCCAGCCCGGGATCCCCGGTCACCCGCGCGGTCGCCAGCGCTTCCGCGTAGTGCGAGCGGGCGTCGTCGAACCGGCCCGAGTCGTGCGCCAGCCAGCCCACCGAGATGGCCAGTTCACCGGCGCCCGCGTACAGCCGGTCCGCCGTCCGCTGCCGGGTCGCCCCGGCGTCGAGCAGGGCGTAGGCGGCGCGCAGCGGTGCCGCCGCCCTTCGGTAGAGGCCGTCGGCCCCGTGCCGGTCGTCGAGCAGCCTGATCCGGCGGACGGCGTCTTCCAGGGCACCCGCGTCGCTCGCCCCGGGACGGCGTACGGCGCGCTGTGCCGCCGAGGCGTCCGGGGCCAGGGCGAGCGGGCCCAGTGAGGCGGCGGCCACCGTGGCGCCCCCGCCGGTCATGAATGCGCGACGCAGCACGTCGCTCTCCTCGTAGTTGTGGTGCGTGTGGTACGGGTGGTACGGGTGGTGCGGGTCGTACGGGTTCTGCGTGTCATACGGCTCAGGGCCCCCGCCGGTCTCACTCGTGGCGGGTGCCGGGGCCGCGTCGGGCGCCGGGGGAGTCTCCCCGTCGTCCCGCGCCCGGCGCCCGCGGACCGACGCGCGGGGCGCGAAGCCCAGATCGGTCAGCGTGCGGCCGGGAAACATGTGCAGGAACACCCGTTCATAGGCGTAGTTGGGGCAGCGGATCTCGCCTGCCTCCACCCGGTGCACGTACCGCGCGTCACAGCTGACCCGCTCGCCTATCTCGCGAGCGGCCCTGCGGACCGACGCGGCGAACTCGGCCGGCGAGCGCGTTCCGCGCAGTTGCCGGAAGACGAGGTTCGGCCGTGGTGGCCGGTCGGGCTGGGACGAGGGCACCGTTGACGACGCCATGGCCGGGTCCTCTCTGCGAACCGTCGAACCATGCCGGAGGCAGAGCGGTCCATCCGTCGCTCCGCTCTGTTGCCGGCGGGCAAGAACGTACCTGCTGTGACGGAGTCGCCACGCAAAGTTTGGCCACAAACCGGATATCTCGTCCGTGATCCGCCATGAACTGCCATTCTGTGCTATTGGGTTTCGCCGTAGCCCATGACGGTCCGTCGCGTTGAACCCCGTGTGTGGTGGAGCCGGAACGTGGAGGCCGGGATGGTGACCAGCCGGAACAGTGAACCCCGAACGCCGCCGGGCAGACCGCCGGGCAGACCGCCGGGCAGACCGCCGGGCGGGCCGCCGGGCTGCTGCGACGTGGTGACGGTTCCGGCCCGGCAGGGCCTGGAGGCGGTGGACATCCTCCGGCGCGGCGCGGCCGGGACGGGGGACGCGGTGGGGCCCGTACTGCACGACGGCGGCGGGAGCACACTCGGGTTCCTGGTGCCGCCGGGGACCGCCGCGGCGTGGGACGTGCCGGGCAGCACCTGTACGGAGACCGACGGCCGCGGGCTGAGCCCGGCGTCCGAGGAGCCGCCGGTGGAGGGCTCGGACTGGTTGCTGCCGCCCGAGGACGACGCCGGCCTCGCCACCGATCCCGCGGTCCTGCGGGAGGCGCTGGGGGCGGCACGACGCCTGCTCGACGCGGTGGACGGCTGCCGCTGAGTCTGCCGGGCCGGGACGCGCGCGGTGCTCGGGGCGGCCGGGGCCGGTCCGGGGCGGGTTGCGACAATGGCCCCATGGGAAGGTCCAGGAACTCCGGACGCGGGCGGGCCGCCGTCGAAGCCGTCGTCGAGAGCGTCGACGGAGGGCTCGCCCGGCTCGTCCCCGACCGGGAACGGCCGAGGGCCTGGACGCTGCTGATCGACGACGCCCCGCAGTCGCACGTCGACCTGGACGATCCGGCGTACCTCTCCTTCGAGTACCAGCGGCGGATCGGACACGTCATCGACACCGCCGTGCCGGCCGGCCGGCCCGTGCGGGCGGTGCATCTCGGCGGCGGCGCGTTCACCCTCGCCCGGTACGTCGCCGCCACCCGGCCCCGCTCCACCCAACAGGTCGTCGAACGGGACGCGCGGCTGGTGCGACTGGTCCGCCGGGAACTGCCGCCGGACCCCGGGGCGCGGATCAGGGTGCGCTCGGTGGACGCCCGGGAAGGGCTCGCGAAGGTACGGGACGGATGGGCCGACCTCGTCGTCGCCGACGTGTTCAGCGGAGCCCGCACCCCCGCCCACCTGACCTCGACCGAGTTCCTGGACGACGTCCGCAGGGCCCTCGCCCCCGGCGGGGTCTACGTCGCCAACCTCGCCGACGGGCCGCCGCTGGCCCACCTGCGCGGCCAGATCGCCACCGCCGCCGCCCGGTTCGCCGAACTCGCGCTGATCGCCGACCCGGCGGTGCTGCGCGGCAGACGCTTCGGCAACTCCGTGCTGGTCGCCTCCGACGCGCCCCTGCCGATCGCCGAGCTGACCCGCCGCGCCGCCTCCGACCCGCACCCCGGGCGCGTCCCGCACGGGCGGGAACTCAGGGACTTCACCGGCGGTGCCGCCCCGGTCAGCGACCTGGCGGCGGTCGACTCCCCGGCGCCACCACCGTCGGTGTTCCGGTGACGGGCGAGGGGGCCGGGCCGCCCGGTCAGTAGTCGTTGATCTCCACGCGCGGCGGGCCGTCGTGCCAGGTGCAGAAGACCGACACCCGGTCCGCGTCCGCCGCGAACTCCACCCGGATCCACGACTCCGTCTTCCACACCTGCATCGACCAGCCCGCCCCGGGCGTCGCCGACACCAGGGACGCGGAGGTCTCGCCGAGGTCGAAGACCGCCCGGCCGCCGTCGGTGTCGTACGCCTTGACCTCGCCCGAGGTGACCGGGGCGGGGCCGGCCGGAGTGGGGTCGGCCCCGCCCCGGGCGGGGTCGGGGGACCCCCCGTCGGGCTCGCCCGCCGACCGCCCCGACGACTCCCGCTCCCGCGCGTCCGCGGCGGCGTCCCCGGAGCCCTGGGAACTCTGCTGGTCTTTCGAGTCCTTGGAGTCCTTGGAGTCCTTGGAGCCCTTCGGGTCCCGCACGTCCTTCGAGTCCCCGGCGTCCGCCGCGTCGTCGGCGGCTTCCGGCGCCTTCGCGTCGGTCGGGCGCCGGGTCGAGGACGACACCGGCCTCGACTCCTGTGTCGTCGCGTCGGCCGCCGTGATGGGCAGCGCGCGGGGCGGGTCGTAGGCCGTGCCCGCCATCACCGTGTGCACACCCCACCACGACAGCGTGACCGCCGCGCCCGTGGCGAGCAGCCAGGCCAGTACGTGTACGAGTCCTCTGCGCATCGTCGGCCCATACTGCCCCACCCGCCCCGCACGTGTCGCGCCCGCAGCGGTGTCCGGAGTTGTCCACAGGCCCGCACCGAGCCGCCCGGCATGGCGTACGGTGCCGCCCATGGCACGTGTTCTCGTAGTCGAGGACGACCCCTTCGTACGCTCGGCGCTCATCCGGCAACTGGCCGACGCCGCACACCTGGTGCGCAGCGTCGGGACGGCGCTGGAGGCGCTGCGCGAGGTCGCCCATTTCCGTTTCGACGTCGTCGTCCTGGACCTCGGTCTGCCCGATCTCGACGGCTCCGAGGCGCTGAAGATGCTGCGCGGGATCACGGACGTGCCGGTGATCATCGCCACCGCGCGGGACGACGAGGCGGAGATCGTACGGCTGTTGAACGCCGGTGCGGACGACTACCTGACCAAGCCCTTCTCGGTGGAGCACCTGTCGGCCCGGATGGCGGCCGTGCTGCGCCGGGCCCGTTCCCGCGCGGGAGAGCCGGAGCCGTCCCCGGTGCTCCGGGTCGGCGGGCTGACCGTCGACCCGCTGCGCCGCCAGGCCGAACTGGACGGTGCCCGACTGGACCTCACCCGGCGGGAGTTCGACCTGCTCGCCTTCCTGGCCGGGCGGCCCGGAGTCGTCGTCCCCCGCAGGGAACTCCTCGCCGAGGTGTGGCAGCAGTCCTACGGTGACGACCAGACCATAGACGTCCATCTGTCCTGGCTGCGGCGGAAGTTGGGCGAAACCGCCGCCCGGCCGCGCTATCTGCACACCCTGCGGGGCGTCGGCGTGAAACTGGAACCCCCGGCCGCGGGACTGCCCGCGGCGGAGTCACCGCGATGAGATGGGCCCTGGTGAAGGTGTCGGTGGCGGTGACCGCGATGGTCGTGGTCGCCTTCGCGGTGCCGCTCGGCCTCGTCATCCGCGAGATGGCCCGCGACCGCGCCTTCTCCAACGCCGAACGGGAAGCCGCGGCGGTCGCTCCCGCGTTGTCCATCACCACCGACCGCGACCAGCTCGAACGCGTCGTCGCCTCTGCCGGGTCCGACGCCGCGATGGCCGTGCACATACCCGTCGGCGCCGATGCCGAGCCCCTCGACATCGGGCGCCGCCGCGCCACCGCCGAGGACATCGAGGCGGTACGGAAACTGGGGCGGGCCTCCACCTCCAAGGTGTCCGGCGGCTCGACGCTGCTCCAGCCGGTCGCGCTCAGCAGCGGCGAGATCGCCGTGGTCGAGGTGTTCGTCCCCGAGGCCGAGGTCAGCAACGGGGTGGGCACGGCCTGGGCGGTGCTCGCGGGGGTCGGCGTCGCCCTCATCCTCGGCTCGGTCGCGGTCGCCGACCGACTGGGGGTGCGGATGGTGCGGCCCGCGCGGCGACTGGTCGAGGGGGCGCACGAACTGGGGGAGGGCAAGCTGGGCGCACGGGTGCCCGAGAAGGGGCCGACCGAACTGCGGCTGGCCGCCGTGGCGTTCAACTCCATGGCCGACCAGGTCGTCCAACTCCTCGCCAACGAACGGGAACTGGCCGCCGACCTGTCCCACCGGCTGCGCACCCCGCTGACCGTGCTGCGGCTGAACGCCGCCTCCCTCGGCGACGGACCGGCCGCCGAGCAGACCCGCGCGGCGGTCGAGCAACTGGAGCGCGAGGTCGACACCATCATCCGCACCGCGCGGGACGCCAAACCGCAGACGGCCGCAGCCGGCCCCGGCGCCGGCTGCGACGCGGCCGAGGTGGTCCGGGAACGGATGGCGTTCTGGTCGGCGCTCGCCGAGGACGAGGGCCGCACATGGCGGGTGGCCGGAGCGGACGCCCCGGTCCGCATCCCCGTGGCCCGCGCCGACCTGGCCGCCGCCCTCGACGCCCTGCTCGGCAATGTGTTCCGGCACACCGCCGAGGGCACCGCCTTCGCCGTCGACCTGCACAACGGCGAGGACGCGGTGATCGTGCTCGTCTCCGACGCGGGCCCCGGCATACCCGACCCGGAGGCGGCGATGGCCCGCGGCCGGGGCTCCGGCAGCGACGGCTCCACCGGCCTCGGCCTGGACATCGTGCGCCGACTCGCGGAGGCCACCGGCGGGGACGTACGGATCGGCTCGTCGATGCTCGGCGGGACCGAGGTGCGCGTCTGGATCCAGCTCGACGGCCGGGAGGGGGCTCCCCGGAGGCAGTACGGACGGGGCCGCGGCCACCGGGGGACCGTGCGCCGCCGCCGTCCCGGCCGGCTGACACCGACCTTCAGGTCCTGATCCGCTCCTGATCCACGCTTGATCCACTCTTGATCCACGGGCCGGACCGGCCGACGGGGCGCGGCCCTCCCCAGAGCGCCGCGCCCCGCTTCCCCCGGTTCCCCCGCTCTCCCGCCCCCCGTTCCCGGGAGGGTCAGACGGCTTCCGGCCCCGGCAGGGCGCCCGATTTGGCCGCCCGGCTGTACCAGAGGGCGCTGGCCTTCGGAGTGCGTTCCTGGGAGGCGTAGTCGACGTAGACCGCGCCGAAGCGCTTCTCGTAGCCGTACGCCCACTCGAAGTTGTCCAGCAGGGACCACAGGTAGTAGCCGCGCACGTCCGCGCCGTCGGTGATGGCCCGGCGGACCGCGGCGAGATGGCCGTGCAGGTAGGCGATCCGCTCCGGGTCGTGCACCGTGCCGTCGGCGCCGGGCTTGTCGTCGTAGGCGGCGCCGTTCTCGGTGACGTGGAGCGGCAGGCCGGGCGCGTCCCGGGTGTACCGCATGATCAACTCGTGCAGCCCGGTCGGGTCGACGGACCAGCCCATCTCGGTGCGCTCCCCGGGCGCCTGGTGGAAGGCCACGTCGTCCGCGGCCGGCCACGGCGAGTGCTCGCTCGCCCCGTGACCGTCGGCCCGCGATCCCTCCGCGTCCGGGTCCGCAGCCGAGACCAGGGTGGGCGTGTAGTAGTTGAGGCCCAGTGCGTCCAGCGGCTGGTGGATCAGGTCCAGGTCGCCGTCCTGGATGCACGACCAGTCCGTCAGCGACGAGGTCGCCGTCAACAGCGACTCGGGGTAGGCGCCCTTCAGGATCGGGCCGTGGAAGATGCCGTTGGCCAGGTCGTCGATCTTGCGCGCCGCCGCCAGGTCCGCCGGGTCGCCGGGGGAGAGGGGCCGGACCACCGCGGAGTTGAGGCTGATCGCGATCGAGTTGCGGGCCGGCATCACGGACCGCAGCGCCTTGGCGCCCAGTCCGTGGGCCAGGTTCAGGTGGTGGGCGGCCCGCAGCGAGGCCACCGGGTCGGTACGCCCCGGCGCGTGCACGCCGGAGGCGTAGCCCAGGAACGCGCTGCACCAGGGCTCGTTGAGCGTGATCCACTGCTCCACCCGGTCGCCGAGCGCCTCACCGACGATCTGCGCGTACTCGGCGAAGCGGTACGCGGTGTCGCGCTCCGGCCAGCCGCCCGCGTCCTCCAGCTCCTGCGGCAGGTCCCAGTGGTAGAGGGTGACGGCCGGTTTGATGCCGTGAGCCAACAGCTCGTCGACCAGCCGGCGGTAGAAGTCCAGGCCGCGCTGTACGGCCGGGCCGCGGCCGGTCGGCTGCACCCGGGGCCAGGAGACGGAGAAGCGGTAGGCACCCAGGCCCAGTTCCGCCATCAACGCCACGTCGTCGCGGTAGCGGTGGTAGTGGTCGACAGCGATGTCACCGGTGTCGCCGCCGGCGGTCTTGCCCGGCGTGTGGCTGAAGGTGTCCCAGATGGACGGCGTACGACCGTCCTCCCGCACCGCGCCCTCGATCTGGTAGGCGGAGGTCGCGGCGCCCCAGAGGAAGGCGGGGGGGAAGGCCGCCGGGGTCACCGGCGTGGTGGAGTCAGTCATGGAAGCGCTCCCATAGGCGGTCGTGGAGGGACCTGCGAGTCAGGATCAGAGGTGAGAAGAGGAGAAGAGAGGGAGGGAGGGGGAGGGAGGGGGAGGGAGAGAAGGAGGGGAAGGGGGAAGGGCGGGAGGGGACGGCGCGGGGACGAGCAGGGGCCGAGGCGTCGGTGACCCGGCCCCCTGGTGGGAGAGATCGGCAGACGGAGTCAGCCCTTGACCGCCCCCTGCATGATGCCGCCCACGATCTGCTTGCCGAAGACGGCGAAGACCAGCAGCAGCGGCAGTGTGCCCAGCAGGGCACCCGCCATGATCAGGGACTGGTCGGGGGTGAATCCGCGGCCGAGGCCCGCGACCGCGACCTGCACGGTCGGGTTGCCGGACTGGGTCAGGACGAGGAACGGCCACAGGAAGTCGTTCCAGGTCTGCACGAACATCAGCATGCCCAGCACGGCCATCGCCGGCCGCGCCGCCGGGAACACCACGTGCCACACCACGCGCCAGCTGCTCGCGCCGTCGACCCGGGCGGCCTCGATGACCTCGTCCGGCAGCGCCTGGAGCAGGTACTGCCGCATGAAGAACACGCCGAACGCGCTCACCAGCGACGGGAAGATCACGGCCTGCAGCTGGTCGGTCCAGTCCAGTTTGGCGACCATCATGTACAGCGGGATGATGCTCAGTTGCGGCGGGACCATCATGGTGCCGATCACGAGCAGCATCAGCGCGCCCCGGCCCCGGAAGCGCAGCTTGGCGAAGGCGAATCCGGCGATCGTCGACAGGATGACGACGGTCACCGCCGAAATGCCCGCCACGATCGTGGTGTTGAGGAACGCCTCACCGAGGTTGGCTTCGGTCCAGGCGATCTCCAGGTTCTTGAACAGGTTCGAGCCGAACCAGAACGGCGGCGGGGTCTGCGCGAGGCGCTGGGTGTCCCGGGAGGCGGCGATCGCGGTCCACACCAGCGGGAACAACGAGACGATCGTGAACACGATCAGGATCGCGTACGCGATCGGGCCGCCGTGCAGGGTGCCGCCGGCCCGCGCGGACTTCGGCAGACGGGAGCGCCTCTGCTCCTTGGCGGACGTGGTCTCGGGTGGCGGGGGCGTCACAGTCGTCGTCACGGCCACAACTCCTTAACTGCTGGCGCGCAGCCGGCGCGAGATGACGTAGTTGATGATGCCGATGACGATCAGGATCAGGAACATCACCCAGGCGATCGCCGAGGCACGGCCCAGGTGCTGGTTGATCCAGCCCTGTTCGTACAGGTACAGGCCGAGCGTCTGGAACTGGTGCTCCGCACCGCCGGACGCGCCCTTGTTGGGGTCGAACAGCAGCGGCTCGCCGAAGACCTGGCTGGCGCCGATCGTGGAGACGACCACCGTGAACAGGATCGTCGGGCGCAGCGACGGCAGCGTCACGTGCAGGAACTGCTGCCAGCGGCTGGCGCCGTCCAGCGCCGCCGACTCGTACAGGTCCTGTGGGATCGCCTGCATCGCGGCCAGGTAGATCAGCGCGTTGTAACCGGTCCAGCGCCAGATGATGATCGTCGAGACGGCGAACTGCCCGGGCCACTTGTCGTCCTGCCAGGCGATCGGGTCGATCCCGACGAAGTCCAGCGCCCAGTTGATCATCCCGTAGTCACGCCCGAAGAGCAGCACGAACACCAGGGAGGCGGCGGCGATCGAGGTGGCGTACGGGGCGAGCATCGCGACCCGGTAGAAGGTCGAGGCACGCAGCTTGTAGTTGAGGATGTGGGCGATGCCCATCGCCATCAGCAACTGCGGAACGGTCGAGATGATGCCGATGGTCAGCGTGTTCTTCGCCGCGTTCCAGAAGAAGTCGTCGTCGAAGATCCGGGTGTAGTTCTTCAGCCCGACCCAGTTCATGTCGGTCGGGGCGGTCAGCTCCACCTGGTGCAGCGAGGCCCAGCCGGTGTAGACCAGCGGGAACAGGCCGAAGGCGAGGAACAGCAGGAAGAACGGCGCGACGAAGGCGTACGGGCTCCAGCGCACGTCCCGCTGCCAGCGGCGGGACAGCTTGCGCCGGCGCCGCTCCTCCTTGTCCCCGGAACTCTCGGACGCGGTGCCCCCGGACGGGCGGCCCGGGGCCGCGCCCCCCTTGACGGGGGACGCGGCGGTGTCGTGGCGGGTGGACATCCGGGTCACTTGTCCAGGTTGTTGTCGATGGTCTTGACGGCCGTCTCCCAGGCTTCCTTCGGCGACTTGCCCTTGGTCACCAGAATGACGCCGTTGTCGCCCAGGCCCTGCGAGATGATCTGGTCCTTCGGGCCGATGACCTGGACCGGGATCTGCTTGGCGGCCTCGGCGAAGACCTCACCGATCGGGGCGTCGCCGGTCATCTCGTTCACCGCACCGGTCACTTCGGGGCTGTCGAAGATGGTCTGGGCACTCGGGAAGCTGCCCTGCACCTCGAACAGCTTCGCCTGCTGTTCGGGCGCGGTCAGCCAGGCGACGAGCTTCTTGGCCTCCTCGACGTTCTTGGCGCTCTTGGGCACGGTCAGGAAGGAGCCGCCCCAGTTGCCGGCCTTGGGGGGCAGGGCCACGTCCCACTTGCCCGCGGCGTCCGGCTGGGACTTGCCCTTGATGTAGCCGAGCATCCAGGGCGGGCAGGACATCGCGGCGAACTTGTTGTTGGCGATCGTCTGGTCCCACGAGGGCTGGAACTGCGTCTGGGCGCCGACCAGCCCGTCCTCGGCGGCCTTCGCGGTCATGTCGAAGGCCTTCTTGACGGCGGGGTTGGTCTTGTAGATGACCTCGCCGGAGGAGTCGTAGAAGCGCTTCTCCTCACTGCTGAGGATGGCGCTCATCAGACCGCCGGGGGAGTCCATGAAGGTGGTGCCCTTGGGCGCCTTCTTCTGGTAGTCCTCACCGACCTCGATCAGCTTGGCCCAGTCGCCGGCCCACAGCTTGCCGAGTTCTTCGCGGTCGGTCGGCAGGCCCGCCTTCTCGAACAGGTCCTTGCGGTAGCAGATCGCCATCGGGCCGATGTCGGTGCCCAGGCCGACGGTCTGGCCGTCCTTGGTGGTGGCCTGCTCCCACTTCCACTCGAGCCAGTCGCTCTTGTTCACGCCCTCGGCCTTGGAGAGGTCCTCGAGCTTGCCGGCCTGGGTCTCCACGATCTCGGCGATGTTGCCGACTTCGACGGCCTGGACGTCCTGCAGACCGCTGTTGGTGGTGAGGTGGTTGAGCAGCGCCGGGTAGTAGTTCTCGTTGCGCTCGACGACGTTCTCGGCGATCTTGATGTCCGGGTTCAGCTTCTCGTACTCGGCGTAGAGACCGGCTTCCTTGAAGCCGAAGGTGCCGAACAGGCCCAGCGTGATCGTGGTCTTGCCCTTGCCGCCCGACGAGGAGTCGGAGTCGCCGTCTCCGCCGTCGTCGGCACAGCCGGCCAGCAGCCCGGTGCCCAGCGACACCACGGCCGCGACGGCCAGCGCCTTGCGGGTGAAGGGCTTCCCCCCGCCCGTGCGCTGCCGAGAGAGGGGGAGGGTACGTGCTCGCATTGCGTCCTCCTGTTGCCCTGACGTGCCGACCCCCCGGCCAACGGCTTTGTTGGGCCCGTCTGTTGCGTGCTGCGGCTCGGGCGGGGAACGTGCGGGTTGTGTATGTGTCAGGTACCGTGGGAGCGCTCCCACAAGTGATGTGTTGAAGGGTTGCGGGTCCGGGCGAGGGTGTCAAGGGACCGGACGCGGAGAACTGCCTTCAGTTATAAGGCCGTTAGTCGGCGCCCGGGCCTCACCGGGGATGTCCCGAGGGTCGGACGGTGGTCGCCACTGCCGGCGGGGCTGTTAGATTCCAGGCCAGCAGGCCGGCAGGGCACAGGACGGAAGGCGGGGCGCAGATGGCGAGCCACGGAGCGCGGGGCCGCAGCGGTGGCCGGCCCACCCTCGAAGAGGTGGCGGCGCGCGCCGGTGTCGGCCGGGGCACGGTCTCCCGGGTGATCAACGGGTCACCCCGGGTGAGCGACGCCACCCGGGCCGCCGTGGAGGCCGCCGTCGCCGAGCTCGGTTACGTCCCGAACACGGCCGCCCGCGCGCTGGCCGCCAACCGCACCGACGCGATCGCGCTGGTCGTGCCCGAACCGGAGACCCGGTTCTTCGCCGAACCGTACTTCTCGGACATGCTGCGCGGCGTGGGGGCGGCGCTCTCCGACACCGAGATGCAGCTGCTGCTGATCTTCGCGGGCAGCGACCGGGAGCGGCAGCGGCTCGCCGACTATCTGGCCGCGCACCGCGTGGACGGCGTGCTGCTGGTCTCCGTGCACGCCGACGACCCGCTGCCCGACATGCTCGCCCGGCTGGAGATCCCGGCCGTGATCAGCGGCCCCCGGTCGGCCGCGGAGACCCTGACCTCGGTCGACTCGGACAACTACGACGGCGCCCGTCAGGCAGTCGAGCACCTCATCGGCCGGGGCCGGCACCGTATCGCCCACATCACCGGCCGCCTCGACGTGTACGGCGCCCAGCGGCGCGTCGACGGCTACCGTGACGCCCTGCGGGACGCGGGCCACGCGGTGGACGACCTGCTGATCGAGGCGGGCGACTTCTCCGAGGAGGGCGGCCGGCACGCGATGGCGGCCCTGCTGGAGCGCCGCCCCGACCTGGACGCGGTCTTCGCCGCCTCCGACGTGACCGCCGCCGGTGCCCGGCACGCGCTGCGCGAGGCGGGCCGCCGCATCCCCGACGACGTGGCCCTGGTCGGCTACGACGACTCCGCCATCGCCCGCCACATGGACCCGCCGCTGACCAGCGTGCGCCAGCCCATAGAGGAGATGGGCCACCGGATGATCGACCTCCTCCTCGCCGAGATCGCCGACCGCCGCCCGCCCGCCTCACGCGGGCTGGAACGACGTCAGGTGGTCCTGGCCACGGAACTGGTGGAGCGCGCCTCGTCCTGACGTGGGTCGCGGGGCCCGGGGCAGGTGGGCCCCGGGCCGGCGGGAGGCCGACTGTTCCCGAGCCCTGTGAAACAGATCAAGGGCCGACCCGTTCTCACGGGCCGGCCCTTGATCCTTCAGGGTGAGTGACGGGACTTGAACCCGCGACATCCTGGACCACAACCAGGTGCTCTACCAGCTGAGCTACACCCACCACGGCCGGTACCGGTGAAGATCGGTGTCTTCCCCGACCGGCCGAGAAAAAGTGTACCTGGTCCGAAGGGGTGCTCGCGCCAGGGTTTCGCGGCGCCCTTCGGACGACCGCCTCACACGCCTACTGAGCAGGCAGGACGTGCTTGGCGGCGATCTTCTTCGCGGTGTCGGAGTCGGGGCCGGGCTGCGGCACGAAGACGGCCTCGCGGTAGTAGCGCAGCTCCGCGATGGACTCGCGGATGTCGGCCAGCGCGCGGTGGTTGCCGTTCTTCTCGGGGCTGTTGAAATAAGCCCTCGGGTACCAGCGGCGCGCCAGCTCCTTGATGCTCGACACGTCCACGATGCGGTAGTGCAGGTAGTCCTCCAGCGTCGGCATGTCCCGCAGCAGGAATCCGCGGTCCGTGCCGACGGAGTTGCCGCACAGGGGCGCCTTGCCGGGCTCCTTGACGTGTTCCTTCACGTACGCGAGGACGCGCCGCTCGGCGTCCTCGAGCGTCGTGCCGTCCGCCAGCTCGGCGAGCAGCCCGGACGCGGTGTGCATCTCACGCACCACCTCCGGCATCGTCTCCAGGGCCCCTTCCGGCGGGCGGATGACGATGTCCACACCGTCGCCGAGCACGTTCAGCTCGGAGTCGGTGACGAGGGCGGCCACCTCGATGAGCGCGTCGTCGGACAGCGAGAGGCCGGTCATCTCGCAGTCGATCCACACCATGCGATCGTTCATATGTCTAACCTTACGGCGCGCGGGAGCGCAGGTGACCCGTCGGGGACCGGGTGAGTGATGCGGACGGAGAGGCGGGCCGGGCCGGAGACTTCCGTCCCCGACCCGGCCCGTCGGCTGATTACCGTGTTCCCGTCGCGCTCCTGTCTCAGGTCCGCCTCACGGCGCGCTGCGCTGTCCCGGCACGCTCGCCCGCGTGGGGACGTACGCCTCGCGGCCGAGGTCCGCCGAGGCCGTCAGGGACGGCCCGCCCAGGGTGCTCGCGGCCGCCGCACGCCGGGACTGGTGCGGGACGGAGTTGTCCGGGTGCGGTGCGGCGGACGCCGGGCCGGCCTGTCCCGGGTGCCCGTGCTGGTGCGCCGGGCCGGACGGGACGGCTCCCGGGGTGTTCGGGATGCCGTCGGCGCCCTGGTTCCGCTCGGCCTGGGGGCGTCGCGCGCGGTACGCGGCCCGGTAGGCGGCCGGGGACGAACCCAGCTGGCGCCGGAAGTGGCCCCGCAGCGCGACCGGTGAGCGGAAGCCGCAGCGGCCCGCGACCTCGTCCACCGAGTAGTCGGACGTCTCCAGCAGGCGCTGGGCCTGCAGCACCCGCTGCGTGATCAGCCACTGCAGCGGCGCGCTGCCGGTCAGCGAGCGGAAGCGGCGGTCGAACGTACGACGGCTCATGTACGCGCGTGCCGCCAGCGTCTCCACGTCGAACTGTTCGTGGAGGTGCTCCAGCGCCCAGGCGACGACCTCGGCGAGCGGGTCGGCGCCGATCTCCTCGGGTAAAGACCTGTCGAGATAGCGCTCCTGACCACCCGTCCGGCGCGGTGGGACGACGAGGCGCCGGGCGAGTGCCCCCGCCGCCTCGTTGCCGTGATCCGTGCGCACGATGTGCAGGCACAGATCGATTCCGGCCGCCGTACCCGCCGACGTCAGCACGTCGCCGTCGTCCACGAAGAGTTCGCGCGGATCGACGTGCACCGACGGATAGCGTTTCGCCAGCGTCGGCGCGTACATCCAGTGGGTGGTCGCCGGACGGCCGTCCAGCAGGCCGGCCGCCGCGAGCACGAAGGCGCCGGTGCACAGCCCGACGATGCGGGCGCCCTCCTCGTGGGCGCGGCGCAGCGCTTCGAGCGCGTCGTCCGGCGGCGGCGAGGTGATCGAACGCCAGGCGGGCACGACGACGGTGCCCGCGCGGGCGATCGCCTCCAGGCCGTGCGGCGCGGTGAGTTCGAGGCCCCCCGTGGTCCGCAGCGGGCCCCCCTCTCCGGCGCTCACCAGCAGTCGGTAGCGCGGTACGCCGGCGTCCTGGCGGTCAACCCCGAACACCGACAGCGGTATGGAACTCTCGAAGATGGGACCGCCGCTGAACAGCAGCACGGCGACGATCTCCTTGCGGCGTCGCCCGGCGAGTTTCCGGGCCGCGATCTCCGGCGCGGCAGTGGAGTCGTGGCTCATACTGCTAAGCCCCCCTCGGTGGTCGCGGCGCCCTGATCCTTTCGGGTCTGTCGCTCCAACACGTTTCCCCTCGGTCCTGCACGAGTCCCCCGCCGTAAGACAGTCAAGATCGAATCTACTGTGTCCCGTCGTGCCCGGGTGGCCAGTTCGGTCCCGGCGCATTGTCGACTTGGCAACTTGGCGTGAAGCATTCGATCACGAAGGGTCGCACTCGTGGGCCGTGCAGGGAAGTGCGCCTTGTCGTGGTGGCTAATCCCCGTAGGGTGCGCAGGGGCTGCCGACCCCTTTTTGTGCAGGTCGAACGAGGGTTGGGGGGTGGCCACGGCAGGAGATGCACAGGTTGCGGAAGTTGGCTGAAAACATATGCCCGTGGGCGCGGAAACCGGTCATGCGACCGGTGTATCCCCGCCATCCCGCGCCGCCCGCTCGGAGCCGCACCGGAACAGGGCGACCGGCGCCGGCGGACGGCTGAACGCCGCAGGGCGGACCACGTCGGTGATCGGACCCCGGGAGGAGTCCCGGCGCGAAGGCTCCCCGGAAGAGGCCGGTGCGCGGTCCGCCCCGGCGGCGGGGCGGGGACCGGACGTGAGGGGCTCCCTGTGGCGTGGCCCACGGGGTCGACGCGCGGGCGGGGTGCCGGTCACCACACGGCACACGGGGACACTCTCGGGGCTCGGCCCACCCCGTGCAAACCGCCTGTAGGGCGCAGCGACCATTGCGTGACGGGCGCTTCCTCGGGCATGCTCCGGAAAACCCGTCGGCCGGCTCGGTCGGGGGTCTGGGCCGATAACGCGTACCGCCGTACCCTTGGGGGTATGGGGTTGGGAAGATGATTCCCGGACACAGCTCCGACGCACCCTGTCGTCACCCATCACAAGGATCACAACGCCGAGACAGCCATGGCCGGTCACGAATTCTTCGAACCCGCGGACCGTAAGCGACCCCTCGCCGACCCCACGGCGGCCGAGCCGCTCGGGGCCGACCCCCTGGGCGCGGAAAAGTCGCGCCGTCCGTGCGATCCCGCGTTCCGGCACGGTGTGGTCGTCGGCTTCGACGGCTCCACCTCCAGTGAGCGGGCCCTCGCCTACGCGATCGGCATGGCCCGGCGCTTCGGCTCCGCGCTGATCATCGTCCATGTCGCCAACCGGCTGCCCACCACGGTGTGGGCGGGCTGCGAGCCGCCGGTCTTCGTCGACGTCCCGGACCACCGCACCGAGGTCCTCGGCCTCGAGCTGGCCTGCGCGGACCACCTCACCGAGGTGCCCTGGATCCTGGTCGAGCGCGGCGGCGACATCTGCCACGAACTCGAGGAGGTCGGCCGGGAGTACGAGGCCGACGCGATCGTCGTCGGCTCCACCCACGGTCTGGTGGGCCGGCTCTTCGGCTCCGTCGCCGGTCGGCTCGCCAAGCGGGCCCAGCGCCCCGTGGTGGTCATCCCCTGAGGCGCGGGCCCGTCGGACAGGCCTACTCGACCGTGACCGACTTGGCGAGGTTCCTCGGCTTGTCGATGTCCCTGCCCAGGGCCAACGCCGTGTGGTAGGCGAGGAGTTGGAGCGGGATGCCCATGAGGATGGGGTCCAGTTCGTCCTCGTTCTTCGGGACGACGACGGTGTGGTCGGCCTTCTCCTGCTCCTGGTGGGCGACCGCCATGATCGGTCCGCTGCGGGCCTTGATCTCCTCCAGGGCCGCGCGGTTCTTCTCCAGCAGGTCGTCGTCGGGGACGATCGCCACCGTGGGCAGCGCGGGCTCGATCAGGGCCAGCGGGCCGTGCTTGAGCTCGGACGCCGGGTAGGCCTCCGCGTGGATGTAGGAGACCTCCTTGAGCTTCAGGGACGCCTCACGGGCCACCGGGTAGCCCCGGACCCGGCCGATGAAGAGCATCGAGCGGGCCTCCGCGTACTGCAGGGCCAGCTTCCTGATCTCCTCCTCCTGCTCCAGGATCTCGGTGATCTGCCCCGGCAGCCTGCGCAGCCCCTCGATGATCCGCTTGCCGTCGCTCACGGACAGGTCGCGGGTGCGGCCCAGGTGCAGGGCGAGGAGGGCGAAGGCGACCGTGGTGTTGGTGAAGCACTTCGTGGACACCACGCAGACCTCGGGACCGGCGTGCACGTACATGCCGCCGTCCGCCTCGCGGGCGATCGCGGAACCGACGACGTTCACCACGCCCAGCACCCGCGCGCCCTTGCGCTTCAGCTCCTGCACCGCCGCCAGCACGTCGTACGTCTCACCCGACTGGGACACCGCGACGTACAGCGCGTCGGGGTCGACGACCGCGTTGCGGTAACGGAACTCGGAGGCCGGCTCGGCGTCGGCCGGGATACGGGCGAGCTCCTCGATCATCTGGGCGCCGATCAGCCCCGCATGGTACGAGGTGCCGCAGCCGAGGATCTTCACCCGGCGGATCCGGCGCGCCTCACGGGCGTCCAGGTTCAGGCCGCCGAGGCGCACCGTGGAGAAGCGGTCGTCGATACGGCCCCGCAGCACCCGGTCCACGGCCTCGGCCTGCTCGTGGATCTCCTTGTGCATGTAGGTGTCGTGGCCACCCATGTCGTACGAGGCGGCCTCCCACTCCACGGTGGTCGGCTCGGTCGTCGTACGGGTGCCCTCGGTGGTGTAGGTGCGGAAGTCGTCGGCCTTGAGGGTGGCCATCTCGCCGTCGTCGAGGGTGACGATCTGCCGGGTGTGGGTGACCAGGGCGGCTATGTCCGAGGCGACGAACATCTCCTTCTCGCCGATGCCGAGCACCACGGGCGAACCGTTGCGGGCCACCACGATGCGGTCCGGGAAGTCGGCGTGCAGCACGGCGATGCCGTAGGTGCCCTCGATGACCCGCACCGTCTCGCGGACCTTGTCCTCCAGCTTCTCGGCCTGCGAGCGGGCGATCAGGTGGGTGAGGACCTCGGTGTCCGTCTCCGAGAGGAACTCGACGCCGTCCGCCTCCAGCTTGCGGCGCAGGTCGGCGGCGTTGTCGATGATGCCGTTGTGGACGACGGCGACCCGGCCCTCGGCGTCCAGGTGCGGGTGGGCGTTCACGTCGGAGGGGGCGCCGTGGGTGGCCCAGCGGGTGTGGGCGATGCCGGTGGTGCCCTTGAAACGGGCCGGGACCTTCGCCTCCAGCTCGCGCACCCGGCCCTTGGCCTTGACCGTCCTCAGTCCGGCGGCCTTCGGCGACGTGATGGCGATGCCCGCCGAGTCGTAGCCCCGGTACTCCAGGCGCTGCAGGCCTTCGAGCAGCAGAGGGGCGACATCACGCCTGCCGATGTATCCGACGATTCCGCACATATGGGTGTGTTCCTAGCCGTAGACGATGCGCCGCAGCTGCCGGAGCGAGAGCTCCGGCGGGGCCACCGCGCGATATCTGAGATCCGCCTCGATCCGTTCGAAGATCGTCGCGTTCACCAGGCCCTGGGCCTGGAGCTCACGGTGGCGGCGACGGACGTACTCCTCGGTCGTCTCGTCGAAGTAGGCGAGCACGTCCTGGACCACGCGCAGCGCCTCGCCCCGGCTGAGGGGCGTGGAGCGCGTCAGATGATCGACCAGTTCGTCGTGCACCCGACGATCCTGAGGTAACGGGGAGGCTCGTGCAAGAATCCTGCCCGATTTCGGGCAGGAAAGTGTGCGGGGCGTCGGCATTCGTGGACGGCAGCCGTAGACGGTGGACGTTCACCGGTTTCCTGCGAGGAGGTCCCGGCGTTCACGCCGGGGAGAACCGCATCCCGCGTCGGCGACGCGGAGCGCACTCACAGCCGCTTCAGGACGGCCTGTTTGGCCAAGGTGAACTCCTCGTCCGTCAGGACGCCGGAGCGGTGCAGTTCGCCCAGCTCGCGCAGCCGGCGCAGCAGCGCGTCGTGCTCGTCCTCGGAGGCGGCGGAGGTGCCGGGGGCGGTCTCCGGTTCTGCCGGGCGTTCGTGCCCGGAACGGTCCCGGGCGGTGTCGCCCCCGAGGGCGAGCGGGGAGTCCCTGGCGGCCGGGTGGGGCAGGCGGGCCTGGACGGCGGCGGCGACGAGCGCCATCAGGGGGTCCTTCTTGAAGCCCCACAGCTCCACCGCGTTGGGGTCGTACTTGGCCGGGGCCTCGGTGGGCGCGTGGCGCACGACGAAACGCAGGTGGCCGTTCTCCAGTCCGGTCGCCGGCACCCATTCCACGGCATCTATGTCGGTCAGCGCGAGGGTGCGGGTGCCGGCGGCGGACTTGGCGTCCTCCGTCTTCCAGTTCCACTCCAGACGGATCCGCTCCCCGTCGAAGCTCACCGAGCCGTCCCCGGCGGAGGCGGACAGCGGTATGGACGGGCCGGGCAGCAGGTACTCCTGGACCGGCTCGGAGGGGACCTGGTCCAGCAGCAGGGCACCTCGCACCTCGTCCGTGAAGTACTCGGCGACGCCGTACCGGTCGGACTCCACGACCAGCTGGTACGGATCGTGCGGCTCGGTGAGCCGGCCGCCGGTCGCCTGCAGCTGGGGGTCCCCCCACGCCGTTCAGGCAGTGGGGGAGGGTCGGCGCCCTCGCGCAGCCGCAGCCTGAGCCGCCCCGCCTTTCTGCCCTGCTCGAACGAGATCCCCGCCAGCGCGCCGAGCGGGACCAGCAGTTCGCCCAGCGTCCGGCGGAGCAGCCCGGCGTTCTTGTCCCGTCCGGGAGTCAGCCGCAGGGCGTTCCCGTCGAAGGCCCAGGTTCCGTCCTTCTGGATGATTTCCGCCATGGGGGATTGTTTCACCGGATCGGGGGAGGGCGGTCCGCACCGACCCGGTTCCCGGCCGGGTGGGTCAGAATCCCGCGATCGGGTTCTTCAGGGTGCCGACCAGTTGGAGCGCGCCGGACGGGTCCGTGAGGTCGACCATCTGCCGGTTGTCGCGCAGCTGGAGCCGGTTGAGGCAGGACAGTGCGAACTCGGGGGCGAACATGTCGTACCGGGCGAACTCGTCGGCGAGTTCGGGCACCGACGCCTGGTACTCGCGGGTGGTCTCCGCGACCGTCCGCCAGAAGTCGTCCTCGGTCAGGACGCCCGCGGAGGCGAGGTCGGAGGCGAGGAAGCGGAAGAAGCAGTCGAAGACGTCCGTGAAGACCGACAGCAGCTTCTGGTCCTCCGGCACCTCCACGCGGATGCGGGAGACCTCCGGCGGCAGCACCGCGTCCGGGTCCAGCACCGCGATCTCCTCGGCGATGTCCTTGTAGACCGCGCGCCGCACCACCCCGTCCTCCAGCACCAGGACCACGTTCTCGCCGTGCGGCATGAACACCAGGTCGTAGGCGTAGAAACTGTGCAGCAGCGGGGTGTAGTAGGCGCGCAGGTAGTGCCGCAGCCACTCGGTGGGGGCGAGCCGGGACCGCTCGATCAGCGCGCCCGCGAAGGACGTCCCCTCGTGGTCCACGTGGAGCAGGGAGGCCATGGTGGCGAGGGACTCGCCGTCTCGCAGCGAGGGCACCGGGCTCTCCCGCCACAGCGCGGCCAGCATCTTGCGGTACGGCGAGTGGCGGTCGGTGGCCTGCTCGTACTCCAGGTGCCGGTAGCCGACCGCCGCCCGCTCCCGGATGATCGTCAGCCCCGTGGAGCGCAGTACCGGGTCGTTCTCGACGATCCGCGCCAGCCAGTCGTTGATCGCCGGGGTGGCCTCCATGTAGGCGGCCGAAAGACCGCGCATGAAGCCCATGTTGAGGACGGACAGAGCCGTCTTCACGTAGTGCTTCTCGGGGTTCGACCGGTTGAAGAAGGTCCGGACGGACTGCTGGGCCAGGTACTCGTCACCGCCCTCGCCGAGGCACACCAGGTGGCGGCGGGCGACCTCGGCGGCGAAGGTGACGGCGAGCTTGTTCCACCACTGCCAGGGGTGGACGGGGATGAGGAGGTAGTCGGCCGGGTCGAGGCCCTGGTCGGTGAGCGTCCGGTGGAAGCGCTCGACGGTGTCCTCGCCCAGCTCCTGCCGCAGGAACGACTCGTACTCGATGCCGACGCCGGCCGTGAACGCCGCCCGCGAGCGGTGCGCCGCCAGCCACACCAGCCGTACCGGGTTCGCCGTCTCCGGCGCGTAGGCGCGGTACTCCCGGATGCCGAAGCCGAGCCGCCCGTTGTTGGCGACGAAGCAGGGGTGGCCCTCGGTCATGCCGGTCTCGATGGCCTGGAAGTCGGCGCCGACCAGCTCGGCCGAGGTGACCGGCGGCTTGGCGAGCTTGTAGCAGGTGCCGGAGAGGGTGGAGGAGATCTCCTCCAGGTACACCGGCAGGACCTCGTCGCTCAGCCCGAGCGACTTGTGCAGCTCGATGAAGAAGTCCAGGGCGACCAGGGGGAGTTCGGACCCGTCGCGGTGCCGGCTGATGGAGTCGGCGGCCACCTGCCAGTGGTCCAGGGCGCGGCGGACGGCGGTGAAGCGGTACTCGGTCAGGCCGTCGTCGCTGCGCACGACGTAGCCGCCCCCGCCCGTCTCCTCGGGGTGGATCAGCCGCTCGTGCGCGAACTCGGCGAGCGCCTTGCGGATCAGCAGGCGGTTGGCCGTCTCCCAGCGTTCGGGGGTGAGGTGGTCCACGGCGTCGGCGGGGCTCATATGCCCACCCCCGTGGCCGTGGTGAACCGTTCGCGGGTGCAGAAGCTCAGCAAGGCCCTCTTCTCCGGCTTGTCGATCTCGCGTACGGGGACGAAGCCCACGGCCTCGTTCAGGGCGTGCACCGCCTTGTTGGACACGTCCGGTTCGACGACGACGCGCCGGACCGCCGGGTCGCGGAAGAGGTGCGCCATCACGGCGGTGATGACGGACCGGGTGAAACCGTGCACCGGGGTGTCGGTGGGCGCGACCAGGAAGTGCATGCCGACGTCCCCCGGCTCCGGCTCGTACAGGCCGGCCAGCTCGCGGTGGGCGGGGTCGTACGTCTCCATCAGGAAGGCGGGCCGACCGTCGTGCAGCCCCAGGTGGGCGTGGTGGTGTTCGTCGGCGGCGATCCTCATGTACGCGCGCTCGACGTCCTGGAGCCTCGCGCCCTGCATCATCCAGAACGCGGCCTTGGGATCGGTGACCCAGGAGTGCAGCAGTCCGGCGTCCCGGAGCGGGTCGAGCGGGCGAACGGTGAAGGTGCCCAGTGCGCACCGGTAGCCGCCGGTGTCGGTGATGTTCATCGAAGTCTCCTTGCGTGGAAATCCCGTCCTTCAGGGCGGGGAGGAAACGCATCCTCGGAGCGGAGCGGCGCAGCGGCGGGGATCGTTCCGTCGTCCCAGCAACGGACCTCGATCACAGGGAAACTGATAGAACGTGAGGTATGACGCAGCAGGTCAAGCGGGCTTTCAAGTACCGCTTCTACCCCACGGACGAGCAGGCGGCTGAGCTGTCGCGCACGTTCGGCTGCGTCCGCCTCGTCTACAACAAGGCGCTGGAGGAGCGCACGCGGGCCTGGTACGGCGAGCAGCGCCGCATCTCCTACGTCCAGTCCTCCGCACGCCTGACGGAGTGGAAGAAGACCGAGGAACTCGCCTTCCTGACCGAGGTGTCCTCCGTCCCGCTCCAGCAGGCACTGCGCCATCTCCAGACGGCGTTCGGGAACTTCTTCGCCAAGCGGGCCAAGTACCCCCGGTACAAGAGCCGGAAGAAGTCCCGGGCGTCGGCCGAGTACACCCGTAGTGCCTTCAAGTGGCGCGACGGGAAGCTGACCCTGGCCAAGATGGCGGACCCGCTGGACATCCGCTGGTCGCGTCCTCTGCCCGAAGGGGCAGAGCCGACGACGGTGACGGTTTCCCGAGACGCGGCGGGTCGCTGGTTCGTGTCCTTGCTGTGCGAGGAAACCATCACCCCCGCGCCTGCCACCACGGCGGCCGTGGGCATCGACGCCGGGATCACCTCCCTCGTGACGCTGTCCACCGGAGAGAAGATCACCAAGCCGAAGCATGAGCGCCGCGACCGCGCCCGCCTGGCCCGCGCGCAGCGCGAGCTGTCGCGGAAGGCCAAGGGTTCGGCGAACCGGGAGAAGGCCCGCCGGAAGGTGGCCCGCGTCCACGCGCGGATCGCCGACCGGCGCCGCGACTTCCTCCACAAGCTGTCCACTCGACTCGTCCGTGAGAACCAAACGGTCGTGATCGAGGACCTCACCGTCCGCAACCTGCTGAAGAACCGCAAGCTGGCGCGCGCCATCTCCGACGCCTCCTGGACGGAACTCCGGTCGATGCTGGAGTACAAGTGCGCCTGGTACGGGCGCGACCTCGTGGTGATCGACCGCTTCTTCCCCAGCAGCAAGCTGTGTGGCGCCTGCGGCACGGTCCGCGAGAAGCTGCCGTTGAACGTCCGCGAGTGGACGTGTGACTGTGGCGCCGTGCATGACCGCGACGTGAACGCGGCACGCAACATTCTGGCCGCCGGGCTGGCGGCGTCTGCCTGTGGAGACGGTGTAAGACCTCAACGGGAGTCCTCCCGGACGGGGCGGTCGTCGGTGAAGCAGGAACCCCAGCGGGCGACCGCTGGAATCCCCCGCCTTTAGGCGGGGGAGGAAGTCAAACGGCGAATTCCTGGAAGGCGATGGACTTCTCCACGGGGTAGTACTCGGAGCCGAGCATCTCGCGGATGATGCAGCTGTTGCGGTACGGGCCCATGCCCAGGTCCGGGCTGGTGACGCTGTGCGTGTGGACACCGGCGTTCTGCAGGAACACGCTCCGGCCGGTCACGTCGACGGCGTAGTTGCGGGCCACGTCGAACCGGCCGCGGCCGTCGAAGCGGAGCCGGTCGCGGACGGGGTCGAGGAAGGCCGGCGGTTCGTAGTGATAGCCGGTGGCCAGCACCAGGCCCTCGGTGCGCAGCTCGAAGTCCTTGTCCTGCTCGTCCTGGTGGAAGCCGAGCGCGTACCCGCCGTTCTCGTGACGGGCGCCGACGAGCGAGGAGTTGGTGAGCAGCCGGGTGGGGACCGGGCGGTCGCCGCTCTCGATGTTCTTCTGGTACAGCAGGTCGAAGATGGCGTCGACGAGGTCGGAGTTGATGCCCTTGAACAGACCCTTCTGCTGCTTCTCCAGCCGGTAGCGGGTCTCCTCGGGCAGCGCGCGGAAGTAGTCGATGTAGTCCGGGGAGGTCATCTCCAGGGTCAGCTTGGTGTACTCCAGCGGGAAGAACCGCGGGGAGCGGGTGACCCAGTTGAGCGAGTAGCCGTGGACGTCGATCTCGGACAGCAGCTCGTAGTAGATCTCGGCGGCGCTCTGCCCGCTGCCGACGACCGTGATCGACTCCTTCTGCCGCAGCTCCGCCCTGCGGTGCGCGTACTCGGAGGTGTGCAGCAGGTCTCCGCCCAGGCCGCGGCACGGCTCGGGCACGAACGGCACGGTGCCGGTGCCGAGCACCAGCCGCCGGGCGCGGTAGGTGTCACCGGCCCCGGTCCGTACGGCGTACAGCTCGGTGCTCTCGTCGTACGTCACCTCGGTGACGGTCGCGTCGAAGCGGATGCTGCTCAGCCGGCCGGCGGCCCAGCGGCAGTAGTCGTCGTACTCGACGCGCAGCGGGTAGAAGTTCTCCCGGATGTAGAACGAGTACAGCCGGCCCTTCTCCTTCAGGTAGTTGAGGAAGGAGTAGGGGGAGGTCGGGTCGGCGAGCGTGACCAGGTCCGACATGAACGGCGTCTGGAGGTGGGCGCCGTCGAGGAACATCCCGGCGTGCCACTCGAAGTCCGGCTTGGACTCCAGGAAGACGCCGTTCAGGTCGCCGATGGGCTCGGTGAGGCAGGCGAGGCCGAGGTTGAAGGGGCCCAGCCCGATCCCCACGAAGTCGTAGGCGGTGTCGGGGGCTTCAGGAAGCGCGGTCAAGGGGCTCTCCCAGGTACTGCTCGGCGTGGCCGGCGATCAGATCGAGGACGGCGGTGATGTCGGCGGTCGTGGTCTCGGGGTTCAGCAGGGTGAACTTCAGGTAGTGGCGTCCCGCCACCTTGGTGCCCGCGACGACCGCGTCACCGGAGGCGAACAGGGCTTTGCGGGCGTGGAGGTTGGCCCGGTCGATCTCGGCGGGGTCGGTGACGGCGGCCGGGACGTAGCGGAAGACGAGCGTGGACAGCGACGGTTCGACGACCACGTCGAAGCGCGGGTCGGCGACGAGCAGCTTCCAGCCCTCGTGGGCCAGGTCGCAGACCTCGTCGAAGAGCCCGCCGATGCCGTCGGCGCCCATCACGCGCAGCGTCATCCACAGTTTCAGCGCGTCGAAGCGGCGGGTGGTCTGCAGGGACTTGTCGACCTGGTTGGGGATGCGCTCGGTCACCATGCGGCGCGGGTTGAGGTACTCCGCGTGGTAGGTGGCGTGCCGCAGCGTGGCCGCATCGCGGACCAGTACGGCCGACGAACTCACCGGCTGGAAGAAGGACTTGTGGTAATCGACGGTGACCGAGTCGGCGCGTTCGATGCCGTCGATCCGGTCCCGGTGCTTCAGCGAGGCGAGCAGTCCGCAGCCGTAGGCGGCGTCCACGTGCATCCAGACGCCGTACTGGGCGCACAGTTCGGCGATCTCGGGCAGCGGGTCGATGGAGCCGAAGTCGGTGCTTCCGGCGGTGGCGACGACGGCCATGGGGACGAGGCCGTCCTCGGTGCAGCGCGCCAGCTCGCGGGCGAGGGCGACGGTCTGCAGTCGCTTGTCGTGGTCGACGGGGACCGGCACCACCGCGTCCGGGCCGAGGCCGAGCAGTTTCGCGGACTTCTGCACGCTGAAGTGGCTGATCTCGGAGGCGAGGACGCGCAGTTTCGCGAGGTCGCCGGTCTTGGCCTCCTCACGGGCCAGCAGCAGCGCCTGGAGGTTGGACTGGGTGCCGCCGGAGGTGAACACCCCGTCGGCGGACGGCCCGAGGCCGATGCGGGCGGCCGTCCAGGCGATCAGTTTCCGCTCGATGAGGGTGCCGCCGGCCGACTGGTCCCAGGTGTCCAGGGAGGAGTTGACGGCACAGAGCACCGCCTCGCCGAGCACGGCCGGGATGACGACCGGGCAGTTGAGGTGGGCGAGGTAGCGGGGGTGGTGGAAGTAGACCGCGTCCCGGAGGTAGACGTCCTCCAGTTCGTCCAGCGCTGCGGTGGTGTCGTGCAGCGGCCGGTCGAGGTCGATCCGCTCGATGACGGGGGCGAGGGCGTCGACCGTGACGCCGGTGAACGGACGTTCGGTGGTGGCGAGTTTGGCTGCCACCCGCTCGACTCCTTCGGTCACGGAGCGGCGGTAGTGCTCCGCGGTGGTGTCGTTGAGCAGGTGCGAGCGCATGTGGGGGCCTCCGGTGGGGATGGTCCGGTGCGGGGAGGGAGCGGGGCGCGCGCCGCGGTGCGGCCCACTTTTACTTAGGTGAGCCTAGCCTAAGTAGGGGGGCTCTGTTCCTGCTCCGGCCGTGACCGTGATCACTCCGTCGCGAGGTGTGCGGGGCACTCAACTGGCGCCGTGGTCAACGCTGTTCGCGCAACTGTTCCTTTGCCGGGCTTCGGCGCCCCCGCCCCCTCCGGGCCCGGTCGGCGTCGGAAACGGACCGAGCCGCCTCGTTCCGTCGGCCTGGAGGGAGGGGGAGCGGAACGGGGCGGCTGCGGCGGTGGTCATGTACGGCTCCCGGGGAGGGTTCCGGCAGGGGCGGTCAGCTGACCTTCTTCGCCTTCTCGATGGCCTCGGCGAGGTTGTCGAGCAGCGGGGCGCACTTGTCGTAGGACAGGATCGGCTCGGCGGAACGCGCGATGACCTGACCGGCCTTGACCGCGGGGAGCTTCTTCCAGGTCGCCTCGGTGATGTCGGCGGGCTGGATGGCCGAGCTGCGGTCGTCCATGATGATGACGTCGGCCTTGTGCTTGTCGACGTTCTCCCAGCTGAGGCTCTCGAACCAGCCGCCGGTCGGCTTCTTGGCCTCCTCGGTCGGCTCGACGAAGTTCACGCCGAGCGCCTTGAAGTACTCCAGGTCGGCGGAGAGGTCGGTACCGGAGACGTAGAACAGCTCCGGGCTCGCCGAGCCGGCCATCACCTTGATGTCGGGGTGCGCCTTCGCGGCCTTGCGTAGCCGCTCGGACGCCGCCTCGAAGCGCTTCTTCGCATCGGTGACCTCGGCGGCCTTCATGTCGCCGCCCAGCGACTCGGCCAGCTCCCACACGCGCTCGAGCGACGAGGTCAACTGACGGTCGTAGACGGAGACGGCGACGCTCGGCGCGAGCTTGGCGATCTTGTCCTTGGACGCCTCGGGGACGTACCAGAGGGTGCCCGCGTCGTCGAAGGTGGTGGAGATGAGGACCTCGGGGGCGAGGGTCGCGTACTTCTCGACGTTGAACTGGTCCCAGACGTTGCCGAGGACGGTCACCTTGCTGACGTCCATGTCGCCGGCCTGGACGTCGGCCTTGCCGTCCTTGGTCTTCGTCGGGCCGAAGACGCCCTTGACCTGGACGCCGTAGTCGTACAGGGCCGCGGCGACACCGGTGAACGCGACGATGTTCGCGGGGACCTTGTCCAGCTTCACGGTGGTGCCGCGGTCGTCCTTGAAGGACCAGGGGCCGGACTTGGGCTCGGCGGCCCCCTGCGCGTCCGAGCCGCCGCTCTTCGCGTCCCCGTCGCCGCAGGCCGCGAGCGCGGCACCGAGTCCGAGAGCGCCACCGGCGGCGAGGAGGCCGCGACGGGAGAAACGGGCGGTTCTGGCGTTCGACATGACTGGGTCTGCTTTCGTGCGTGCGGAGCAGGTGGGTGCGGGCGGGCCCGCGGGCCCCTGGCTGGAGCCAGGCTTAGGTTAGCCTAACCTCAGAGTTTGTCCAGGGGTGCGGGCCGCCCGCCCCACGCCGTCAGCCCGACGCCAGCCCCAACTCCCGGGCGATCAGCATGCGCTGGACCTCGCTCGTGCCCTCGCCGATCTCCAGGATCTTGGAGTCGCGCCACATGCGGGCCACCGGGTACTCGTTCATGAAGCCGTAGCCGCCGTGGATCTGGGTGGCGTCGCGGGCGTTGTCCACCGCGACCGTGGAGGAGTACAGCTTGGCCAGAGCCGCCTCCTTCTTGAAGGGCTCACCGGCCACCAGACGGCTCGCCGCGTCCCGCCACGCCAGGCGGGCCGTGTGGGCCTTCATCTCCATGTCGGCAATCTTGAACTGGATGGCCTGGTTGGCGCCGATCGGACGGCCGAACGCGTGCCGTTCCTTGGCGTACTTCACCGACTCGTCCACACAGCCCTGCGCAAGACCCGTGCCCAGCGCCGCGATGGCGATCCGGCCCTCGTCGAGGATGCGCAGGAACTGGGCGTAGCCCCGGCCCGGTTCGCCCAGCAGGTTCGCCGCCGGGACGCGGACGTCGGCGAAGGAGAGTTCCCGCGTGTCCGACGCGTTCCAGCCGACCTTCGAGTACGGGGCCGCCACCGTGAAGCCCGGGGTGCCCGACGGGACGATGATCGCCGAGATCAGCGGCCCGCCGTCCGGCTTGCGGCCGGTGACCGCGGTGACCGTGACCAGGCCCGTGACGTCCGTGCCCGAGTTGGTGATGAAGCACTTGGTGCCGTTGATCACCCACTCGTCCGTCGCCTCGTCCAGGCGGGCCGTCGTGCGGGTCGCGCCCGCGTCGCTGCCGCCGTCCGGCTCCGTCAGACCGAACGCGCCCAGGATCTCGCCCGAGCACAGCCGGGGCAGCCACTCGCGCTTCTGCTCCTCGGTGCCGAAGAGGTGGATCGGCATCGCGCCCAGCGAGACACCGGCCTCGAGCGTGATCGCCACCGACGAGTCCACCCGGGCCAGTTCCTCCAGGGCCAGGCCCAGCGCCAGGTAGTCGCCGCCCATCCCGCCGTACTCCTCCGGGAAGGGCAGGCCGAACAGGCCCATGCGGCCCATCTCCCGGACGATCTCGTACGGGAACTCGTGCCGCTCGTAGAAGTCGCCGATCTTCGGTGCGACGACGTCGTGCGCGAACTCCTCGACCGTGCGGCGGAGTTCTTCCAGTTCGGGGGAGAGCTTGTGGTCCATGGTCGTTCACTGCTCCTGGTGGGAGAGGGCTCGGACGGTGCGGGACGGGCTCTGTCGGCCCAGGTGGGCGGCCATCCAGACGCTTGTGGCGACGAGACGGCCGAGATCGACCCCGGTCTCGATGCCGAGACCCCGCAGCATCCATACGAGGTCTTCGGTGGCGAGGTTGCCGGTGGCGGACTTCGCGTACGGGCAGCCGCCCAGCCCGCCGGCGGAGGCGTCGACCGTGGTGACGCCCTGCTGGAGCGCGGCCAGCGTGTTGGACAGGGCCTGGCCGTAGGTGTCGTGGAAGTGGACGCCCAGGGAGGACACGGGTACGGCCGCTCCGGTGAGCGCGGTGATCAGGGCCGTCACATGGCCCGGGGTCGCCACCCCGATGGTGTCGCCCAGGCTCAGTTCGTCGCAGCCCATGTCGAGCAGGGCCCGGCAGACCCGCACCACTTGGTGGACGGGTACGGCGCCCTCCCAGGGGTCGCCGAAGCACATCGACAGGTAGCCGCGGACGTGGACGCCCTCGGCCTTGGCCCGGCTCACCACCGGCTCGAACATCGTCAGCGCCTCGTCCACCGTGCGGTTGAGGTTGGCCCGGGCGAAGGACTCCGTGGCACTGGCGAACACCGCCACCCGGCGGGCGCCCAGCGCCAGCGCGCGGTCCAGGCCCCGCTCGTTCGGCACCAGGACCGGCAGCGACACCGGCAGGTCGGCGACCGCCGGGAACAGCTCCTCGGCGTCCGCCAACTGGGGCACCCACTCGGGGTGGACGAAGCTCGTCGCCTCGATCGTGGTCAGGCCCGTGCCGGCCAGGCGGCGGATGAACTCCGCCTTCACCACCGTCGGGACGGTCGCCTTCTCGTTCTGCAGTCCGTCGCGTGCGCCGACCTCGTGGATCCGCACGCGGGCGGGCAGTCCCTCGGCCGGTACGGCCATGGGCAGGCCCAGTTCCGGGGCGTTCATGCCGCCTCCTCCCCCGTGGGTGCCTCCACGGGTGTCTCCGCGGGCGCGATGACCGCCAGCACCTGGTCCATCGCGACCGTCGTGCCCGGGACCACGTCCAGCTCGGTGACCGTGCCGGCGTGCGGGGCGGAGATGACGTGCTCCATCTTCATCGCCTCCACCACCAGCAGGCTCTGGCCCGCGCTCACCTCGTCGCCGACGGCGACCTTCACCACCGTCACCGTGCCGGGCATCGGCGCGGTCAGCGAGTCGGCGCCGGAACGCGCCGCGCGGTTCAGTGACGCGGCCACCGGGTCGTGGTCGCGCACGTGCCAGGCGTCGCCGTCCCGGCCGAGCCAGGTGCCGTCCGGCAGGGCGGCGAAGGTGTGGGCGACGCCGTCGAGCAGGAACGTGAACCGGTGCCCGTCCCCCGGCCGCGGGGGCACGCCCCCGGACCCCCGCAGGGGCGTGTCCGTCCCCGGCAGCAGCAGTTCCGTGCCTCCGTCCGGGGTGCTGCGCACGCGCACGGTCACCGGGTCGTGGCCCGGCACGCGCAGGTGGTGCGCCGTCCACGCCCGCTCACCGCCCATGCGCCAGCCGTCGGCGGCGGCGAACGGATCGGCCCAGCCGGAGCCGTCGGCGGGCGCGAGGGAGGCCTGGCGCAGCAGCGCCGCCGCCGCGTACGCCTCCGCGGGGACCTCGTCCGGTACGAGACCTTCCACCTCGCGCTCGACCAGTCCCGTGTCCAACTCGCCCGACACCACCGCCGGGTGTGCGAGCAGCCGCCGCAGGAACCCGGCGTTCGTCTGCACGCCCAGCGTGACCGTCTCCGCCAGCGCCGCCCGGAGCCTGCGCAGCGCGGTCGCGCGGTCGGGGCCGTACGCGATCACCTTGGACAGCATCGGGTCGTAGAGGCTGCCGACCTCCGTGCCCTCGGTGAGGCCGGAGTCCGTGCGGACGCCCTCGCCCTGCGGTTCGCGCAGTGTCAGGACCGTGCCGCCGGAGGGGAGGAAGCCCCGCGCGGGGTCTTCGGCGCAGATGCGGGCCTCCACCGCGTGGCCGGTGAGCCGGACGTCGTCCTGCCCGAACGCCAGCGGCTCGCCCGCCGCCACCCGCAGCTGCCACTCCACCAGGTCCAGGCCGCCCGCGGCGCCGGCCGCACCGATGGACACAGCCAGCTCGGTGACCGGGTGCTCCACCTGGAGGCGGGTGTTCATCTCCATGAAGCAGTACGCGGCCGGGTCGTCGCCCGGGACGATGAACTCCACCGTGCCCGCACCCCGGTAGCCGCAGGAGCGGGCCGCCTGCACGGCCGCCTCGCCCATCGCGGCCCGGGTCTTCTCGTCGAGGAGCACACTGGGCGCCTCCTCGATGATCTTCTGGTGCCGGCGCTGGAGGGAGCACTCGCGCTCGCCGAGGTGGACGACGCCCCCGTGACCGTCGGCCAGGACCTGGATCTCGATGTGCCGGGGGCGGTCGATCCACCGCTCGACCAGCAGCGTGTCGTCGCCGAAGGAGGCGCGGGCCTCGCGCCGCGCGGCGGCGATCTCGTCGGCCAGCGTCGAAGCGTCCCGCACCAGGCGCATGCCCTTGCCGCCGCCGCCCGCCGACGGCTTCAGCAGCACCGGCATGCCGATCCCGCGGGCCGCGTCGGCGAGCTGTTCGTCGGTGAGGCCGCTGCCGCTGGAGCCGGGCACGACCGGCACGCCCGCCGCCTTCACCGTCTCCTTCGCGCGGATCTTGTCGCCCATCAGGGCGATCGCGTCGGCGCCCGGCCCGATGAAGACCAGCCCCGCCTCGGCGCAGGCGCGCGCGAAACCGGCGTTCTCGGCGAGGAACCCGTATCCGGGGTGGACGGCCTGCGCGCCGGTGCGGGCTGCGGCCGCCAGCAGCCGCTCCACCGACAGATAGCTCTCCGCGGCCGGCGCCGGACCGATCCGTACCGCCGTGTCGGCCTCCCGGACGTGCCGGGCGTCGGCGTCCGCGTCGGAGTACACGGCCACCGAGCGCACGCCCATCGACCGCAGGGTGCGGATGACCCGGACGGCGATCTCGCCCCGGTTGGCCACCAGTACCGTCTCGAACATCTGATCTGCCATCGTCAGGGGTCCCCTCACATCCGGAAGACGCCGAACTGGGGCTCGCCCAGTGGCGCGTTGGCGCACGCGGTCAGGGCCAGGCCCAGGACCTGCCGGGTCTCCAGCGGGTCGATCACCCCGTCGTCCCAGAGGCGGGCCGTCGCGTAGTAGGCGTTCCCCTGGTGCTCGTACTGCGCGCGGATCGGGGCCTTGAAGGCGTCCTCGTCCTCGGTGGGCCAGCTCTCCCCGCGCGCCTCCAGCTGGTCCCGCTTGACGGTCGCGAGGACGGAGGCGGCCTGCTCGCCGCCCATGACCGAGATCTTGGCGTTCGGCCACATCCACAGGAAGCGGGGGGAGTACGCCCGTCCGCACATCGAGTAGTTGCCCGCGCCGTACGACCCGCCGACCACCACCGTCAGCTTCGGCACGCGGGTGCACGCCACCGCCGTCACCATCTTGGCGCCGTGCTTGGCGATGCCGCCCGCCTCGTAGTCCTTGCCGACCATGAAGCCGGAGATGTTCTGCAGGAAGACCAGCGGGATGCCGCGCTGGTCGCACAGCTCGATGAAGTGGGCGCCCTTCTGGGCGGACTCGGAGAACAGGATGCCGTTGTTGGCGACGATCCCCACCGGGTGGCCGTGGATCCGGGCGAAGCCGGTGACCAGGGTCTGCCCGAACTCCGACTTGAACTCGGCGAACCGGGAGCCGTCCACGACCCGCGCGATGATCTCGCGCACGTCGTAGGGCGTGCGGGAGTCCACCGGCACCGCGCCGTACAGCCCGGCGGGGTCCACCTTGGGCTCGACGGCCTGCTCCACCCGCCAGGGGAACCCGCCCCGCGCCGGGAGCGTGGAGACGATGGTGCGGACGATCCTGAGCGCGTGCGCGTCGTCCTCGGCGAGGTGGTCGGTGACGCCCGACACCCGTGAGTGGACCTCGCCGCCGCCCAGCTCCTCCGCCGTGACCACCTCGCCGGTGGCCGCCTTCACCAGGGGCGGGCCGCCGAGGAAGATCGTGCCCTGGTTGCGGACGATCACCGCCTCGTCGCTCATCGCCGGGACGTACGCCCCGCCCGCGGTGCACGAGCCCATCACGGCCGCGATCTGCGGGATGCCGGCGCCGGACATCCGGGCCTGGTTGTAGAAGATCCGCCCGAAGTGGTCCCGGTCCGGGAACACCTCGTCCTGCATCGGCAGGAACGCCCCGCCGGAGTCCACCAGGTAGACACAGGGCAGGCGGTTGTCCAGGGCCACCTCCTGCGCGCGCAGGTGCTTCTTCACCGTCATCGGGTAGTACGTGCCGCCCTTGACGGTCGCGTCGTTGGCGACGACCACGCACTCGCGCCCGCCGACCCGCCCGATCCCGGCGATCACACCGGCCGCCGGGGCCTGCCCCTCGTACATCCCGTCGGCCGCCAGCGGGGCCAGCTCCAGGAAGGGCGAACCGGGGTCGAGGAGCGTGTCCACGCGCTCGCGCGGGAGCAGCTTCCCGCGTGCCGTGTGCCTGGCCCGCGCCCGCTCGCCGCCGCCGAGCGCGGCCGCGGCCAGCTTGGCGCGCAGCTCCTCGACGAGGGCGCGGTGCGCCTCCTCGTTGGCCCGAAAGGACTCCGACGCGGGATCGGCCGCGCTGTGAAGCTCCGGTGCCTCGTGCATCCTGCGGTCCCCTCACTGGTTAATGAGCGTTAACGCGTTCCCCTCAGGTTAACGACCGCTAACCCCCGCTGTCTAGAATCGTCTCCATGGCCACCAGAACCGACGCCCCGACCCGCCGCGAGCAGATCCTCAAGGAGGCCGCGCGGCTCTTCGCCGAGCGCGGGTTCCACGGCGTCGGGGTCGACGAGATAGGCGCCGCGGTCGGCATCAGCGGGCCCGGCCTGTACCGGCACTTCCCGGGCAAGGACGCGATGCTCGCGGAACTGCTGGTGGGGATCAGCGGCCAGCTGCTGACCGGCGCGAAACAGCGGCTCCAGGAAGTCGGCGAGGTCGGCGGGGTCGAGGGGACGACTCCCGAGGCGGTCCTGGACTCGCTGATCGAGAGCCACATCGACTTCGCGCTCGACGACCGTCCCCTCATCACCCTGCACGACCGTGAACTGGACCGCCTGCGGGACACCGACCGCAAGCTGGTCCGGCAGCTGCAGCGGCAGTACGTCGAGCTGTGGGTCGGGGTGGTGCGCGAGCTCTATCCGGACCTGGCCGAACCGGCCGCCCGTTCGGCCGTGCACTCGGTGTTCGGCCTGCTCAACTCCACCCCGCACCTCGGCCGCCCCGGCGCCCTGCCCGGCCGCGCCACCACGGCCGCCCTGCTGCACCGGATGGCGCGCGGCGCCTTCGCGGCGGCGGGCGCCCCATGACTCCGGCGGAGTGACGAGCGTTACGAACCCTCCGCTCTGGACGGCTGTGACTACTCGCCGGTATCTTCACTGTCTGAGCAAGCGCTTAGCCACGTGGGACCGCAACCATCCATTGAGGAACCCCCACGGCGAGCAACCACATACGCGAGAGCGGCGCCGGCTTAGGCGCAGGAAGGGATGGCGGCGGTGCGCCGTACGGTGTTCAACGAGGACCACGAGGCTTTCCGGGAGACCATCCGCGACTTCATCGAGGCCGAGGTCGTCCCGGTCTACGACGAGTGGTTCGCGGCGGGCCAGGCACCCCGCGACTTCTACTACAAGCTCGGTGAGCTGGGCATTTTCGGCATCAACGTCCCCGAGGAGTTCGGCGGCGCGGGCCTGGACAGCCACAAGTTCGAGGCCGTCCTCTACGAGGAGACCGCCCGCGCGGGCGTCCAGTTCGGCGGTTCCGGCGTGCACGTGCTGCTCGCCCTGCCCTACATCAAGATGCTCGCCACCGACGAGCAGAAGAAGCGCTACCTGCCCAAGTTCGCCACCGGCGAGGAGATGTGGGCCATCGCGATGACCGAGCCGGGCACCGGCTCCGACCTCGCGGGCATGAAGACCACCGCCAAGCTGAGCGAGGACGGCACCCACTACGTCCTCAACGGCGCCAAGACCTTCATCACCGGCGGCGTCCACGCCGACAAGGTCATCGTCTGCGCCCGGACCGCCGCCCCGACCGCCGAGGACCGCCGCTTCGGCATCTCCCTCTTCGCCGTCGACACCAAGTCCGAGGGCTACTCCGTCGGCCGCAAGCTGGACAAGCTCGGCCTGCGGACCTCCGACACCGCCGAGCTGGCGTTCGTCGACGTCAAGGTCCCCGCCGAGGACCTGCTCGGCGAGGAGAACAAGGGCTTCTCCTACCTCGGCCACAACCTGGCCTCCGAGCGCTGGGGCATCGCCTTCGGCGCCTACGCGCAGGCCAAGGCGGCCGTCCGGTTCGCCAAGCAGTACGTGCAGGAGCGCACCGTCTTCGGCAAGCCGGTCGCCCACTTCCAGAACACCAAGTTCGAACTGGCCGCCTGCCAGGCCGAGGTGGACGCCGCCGAGGCGGTCGCCGACCGCGCCACGGAGGCCCTGGACGCCGGCGAGCTGACCCCCGCCGAGGCCGCCTCCGCCAAGCTGTTCTGCACCGAGGTCGCGCACCGCGTCATCGACCGCTGCCTCCAGCTGCACGGCGGCTACGGCTACATGAACGAGTACCCGATAGCCCGCCTGTACGCGGACAACCGCGTCAACCGCATCTACGGCGGCACCAGCGAGATCATGAAGTCGATCATCGCCAAGGACATGGGCCTGTAAGACGCGCGACATCCCGACGGATACAACTACTGACCCCATGAGTCAGGCACTACAGGAACTCCTCGATCTGCTCGACCTCGAGCAGATCGAGGAGAACATCTTCCGCGGCCGGTCCCGCTCCGTCGTCGTCCCCCGTGTCTTCGGCGGGCAGGTCGCCGCGCAGGCCGTGGTCGCCGCGGGGCGGACCGTCCCCGCGGACCGGCCCGCGCACTCCCTGCACGCGTACTTCCTGCGCCCCGGCGACCCCGGCGCGCCCATCGTCTACACCGTCGACCGGATCCGCGACGGCCGCTCCTTCACCACCCGCCGGGTGGTCGCGGTCCAGCACGGCAAGCCGATCTTCCACCTCTCCGCGTCCTTCCAGACGTACGAGGAGGGCCTGGACCACCAGGAGCCGATGCCGCCCGCCCCGGACCCGGCCACGCTGCCCACCTCCGAGGAACGGCTCCGCGACTACGGCCACCTCGACCCCCACGTCGTCGAGCGCTTCCTGGAGGCCCGCGCCGCGGTCGACCTGCGCTACGTCGACGAGCCGCCCTACGGCCGCTTCGGCGAGCCCCGCGAACCCCACTCCCAGGTGTGGTTCCGCACCAACGGCAAACTGACCGACGACCCCCTGCTGCACGTCGTCCTCGCCACGTACGTCTCCGACATGACGCTCCTGGACTCGGTGCTGCTCGCCCACGGCCGGGGCGGCTGGGCGGTGGGTGACGTGGTCGGGGCCTCCCTCGACCACGCCATGTGGTTCCACCGCCCGTTCCGCGCCGACGAGTGGCTGCTGTACGACCAGCACTCCCCGTCGGCGCACGGCGGCCGGGGCCTCGGCCAGGCCCGTATGTACACCCGGGACGGCCACCTCGCGGTCTCGGTCGTCCAGGAGGGCATGGTCCGCGTTCCCCGTGCTTAGCGGGCGTTCTGGTCCAGCCCCGCCTCCGCCAGCAGGTACGCCGTCATCGGGTCGTAGTGGCGGGGGCTGACCACATGGTCGTCGAGGGGAACCGTCACCTGGACGGTGCCCTCGGCCTCCGCGAGGAACAGCGCCGGGTCGTTGCAGTCGGCGTAGCCGACGGAGTCGACGCCGTGCTGTCCCGCGTACCCCGCCCAGCCGTGGTCGGCGACGACCAGGTCGGGCAGCGGGCGGCCCTCCCGCTCCAGGGCGGTGAGGATGGCCTTCATCGGCTCACCGGAGTGGGTGTGCCACAGCGTGGCACCGTGCTCCAGCACCGCCACGTCCGCGAACTGCATCACGTACCCCTCCTCCGTGGCCAGCCCGTCCGGGATCACCACGATCTCGCAGCCGGCGGCCCGCAGCGCGGCGGCCGTGGCGCGGTGCACGTCGAGCAGGCCGCCGGGGTGACCGGTGGCGAACAGCACCCGCTGCCGGCCGTCCGCCGCCTTGCGCAGCCGCCCCGCCATCCGCTCCAGGGCGGCCACGGTCAGCTCCGGGTCGATGGTGTCCTGGCCGTACCGGTGCTCGGCGTCGTCGCTGACCCCGGCCCGTTCCGCCATCACCGCGAGCACGTCCTGCTCGTCGCTCCAGCGGTCGCCGAGTTCCAGGCCGAGCCAGAAATGGCGGTCGCCGTTCGCCAGCTTGCGGTAGTGGGAGAGGTTGTTCTCGCGCGGCGTGGCGACCTCGCCCGCGATGCGCGTGGCGGTGAGGTGGAGGAGGAGTTCGGCGCGGCTGGGTGTCCCGGATATCGGCATGCCTCCATTGTGGAGCAGCGCCCTACGGGCGTCTTCGGGGTATCGCCCCCTGGGACGTGCGTCACGTACTCGGACGACTCCGTACGGGTACTCAGGGTGCCCGGTCCGGGGCGGTGGTGCCGGGTACTCAGGTACGGCGCAGGGCGAACCACAGCTCCATGCGTACGTCCGGGTCGTCCAGGTCCGTCTCCAACAGGGCCGCGCACCGTGCGATCCGCTGCCGCACGGTGTTGCGGTGCACGGACAGGGCCACCGCGGTGCGGTCCCAACTGCCGTGCAGGGAGAGCCAGGTGCGCAGGGTGTCCACGAGGGCGGGCGTGCCTTCGAGGGGGGCGAGCAGCAGGCGGGCGTGGGTGTCCGCGTCCGCCGGGGGGACCAGGTCGTCCAGCGCGGGCCGGGCGCCGTGCGTGACGAGCGGCGCCCGGGTGGCGCGGGCCCGGGCCAGGGCGCGGGCCGCCTGGGTGTCGGCCGCGGGCCAGTCCCGCGGGCCGACGGCGGCGCTGACCCCCAGGGTCCAGCCGGGCGGCGCCTGAGGCTCCCGTCCGGCGGGGACGAGCACCCGCACGACCTCGTCCGCCGGATCCACCAGCGCCGACCCGAGGGCGGCGCCCAGGGCGGAGGCCGCCAGGGCGTCCGGGGCCTGCGCCTCCGGGCGCGCGTGCACGACCCGCCACCGCTCCCCGCCGAGCAGCGGCGCCACGTCCTCCGGCTCGCTCCCCAGCAGCAGCCGTACGAGCGCGGCGGAGCGGGCCGTGCCGGTACCGCTCTGCTGCTCACCGGTGAGCAGGGCGAGCAGGACGGCGGCCACGGACGCGATGGTGTGGTCTCCCGAGTCCGGCCGCCCGGCCGCGACGCCGAGCACGAACCCGTGACCGGCGCCGAGCGCGTACGCGGTCAGCCGGACACCGGCGAGCGTGTCGGTGGCGGAGGCGGGCACGGGGCGGCCGGGGCCGCCGCCGGGCGCCGGGGCGGGCCGTCGGTCCGTACCCGTCGGCCGTACCACCCGGGCCAGCCGTGCCAGCGCCGCCCCGATCTCCGCGCCCTGGTCACGGCCCGCCGCGGCGAGTTCCGTGCCCTCCGGGCCGAACAGCACGGCCCGGCCGCCCAGCCGGCGGGAGAGCTGGTGCAGCACGGCCGGTACCGGGTTCGGGCGGGCGGCGGCGGACGCGAGGCTCTGGTGGGCCTCCGTCACCCGGCGCAGCTCCGCCAGCCGGGCCTGCGCCATCAGCTGCCACACCGCGCGGGCCACCCCGGAGAACGTGGTCCGCGGTGGCACCTCCAGCAGCGGCAGCCCGTGGAGCTCGCAGGCGGCGGCCAGAGCCTCCGGCACCGTGTCGTGCACCGGCGCCAGACCGAAGCCCAGGGCCACCCCGCCCGCCGCCGCGATCCGGGAGACGTACGCGTCGAAGTACCCCGGACCCGCCCCGTCCGGGATGTGCATGCCCGCCGACAGCAGCAGCTCCCCGCCCAGCAGATACGGGTACGGGTCCGCCATCTCCGAGGTGTGCACCCAGTGCACGGCGATGCCCGGGTCCGACGGCCCGGCGACCCGGCGCAGGCCCAGGTCCTCCCGGGCCAGGAGCGCCTCCAGGGACACCGGGGGCGTGGGCGGAACCATGGGGTCCGGCATGATGGACGTTTCCTCCATCCCGTTCGTTCGGAATGGATGAAACGTACACTTCGCAGTCGCTTTCCAGCCACCTAGTGTCGGGTCCGACCGGCAGCCCTCGGGCACGGGCGGACGTCCCCGCGACGCACCGTGCGACGAGCCACCGGACAACTTCCAGCTGCACGACACACCGACGACAGTGCGCGAAGGAGGCCCACATGGCCGTCGACTACCTGGTCATCGTCTTCTATCTGGCCGCCATGCTGGCCATGGGCTGGTGGGGCATGCGTCGCGCCAAGTCCAAGAGCGAGTTCCTGGTGGCCGGCCGCCGCCTGGGCCCCGCCATGTACTCGGGCACCATGGCCGCCATCGTCCTCGGCGGCGCCTCCACCATCGGCGGCGTGGGCCTCGGCTACAAGTACGGCCTCTCCGGCGCCTGGATGGTCTTCACCATCGGCCTCGGCCTGCTGGCCCTGAGCATCTTCTTCTCCGCCCGCATCGCCCGCCTGAAGGTCTACACCGTCTCCGAGATGCTCGACCTGCGCTACGGCGGCCGGGCCGGCGTCATCTCCGGTGTCGTCATGTGGGCGTACACCCTGATGCTCGCGGTCACCTCGACCATCGCCTACGCCACGATCTTCGACGTCCTGTTCGACATGAACCGCACCCTCGCGATCGTCCTCGGCGGTTCCGTCGTGGTCGCCTACTCGACGCTGGGCGGCATGTGGTCGATCACCCTGACCGACATGGTGCAGTTCGTCGTCAAGACGATCGGTGTGCTGCTCCTGCTGCTGCCGATCGCGGTGGTCAAGGCGGGCGGCTTCAGCGAGATGAAGGCGCAGCTGCCCACCGAGTACTTCGACCCGCTGGGCATCGGCGGCGAGACCATCTTCACCTACGTGCTGATCTACACGTTCGGCATGCTGATCGGCCAGGACATCTGGCAGCGCGTGTTCACCGCCCGCGGCGACCGCACCGCCCGGTGGGGCGGCACCGTCGCCGGCACCTACTGCCTCGTCTACGCCCTCGCCGGCGCCGTCATCGGCACCGCGGCCAAGGTGCTCTACCCCGACCTCGGCAACGCCGACGACGCCTTCGCCACCATCGTCAAGGACGAACTGCCCATGGGGGTGCGCGGACTGGTGCTGGCCGCGGCGCTCGCCGCCGTGATGTCGACCTCCTCCGGCGCGCTGATCGCCTGCGCCACCGTCGCCAACAACGACATCTGGTCGCGGCTGCGCGGGCTCACCACGGGCCCGGGGGCCGAGCGTGACGAGGTCAAGGGCAACCGCGCCTTCATCCTCCTCATGGGCCTCGCCGTGATCGGCACGGCGATCGCGCTGAACAACGTCGTCGAGGCGCTCACCGTGGCGTACAACCTGCTCGTCGGCGGCCTCCTCGTGCCCATCCTCGGCGGACTGCTGTGGAAGCGCGGCACCGCGCAGGGCGCCCTCGCCGCCGTCACCGTCGGCGGCCTCGCGGTCGTCGGCCTGATGGCGACCTACGGCATCCTGGCCAACGAGCCCATCCTCTACGGCCTGTTGTCGTCCCTCGCGGTCTACGTCGTCGTCTCCCTGGCGACCAGGCCCACCGACGAGGCCGTACTCGCCGCCTGGCGGGAACGCCTCGCCGGCCGCACCCCCGAACCCGTGTCCGAAGAGGTCCCCGTCGCCCAGTAGAGTCACAGGGCAGGCAGGTACATACGCGACGAAACGTAGGAAAGAAGGCAGCTTCCCATGAGCAGCAACGAGACGCCCCGCGGACCCGTCGACTCCTCCCGCGTCCCCCGGTACGCGGGCCCCGCGACCTTCGCCCGGCTGCCCCGTCTGGACGAGGTCGGCCGCACCGATGTCGCCGTGGTGGGCGTGCCGTTCGACTCGGGCGTCTCCTACCGGCCGGGCGCCCGCTTCGGCGGCAACGCCATCCGCGAGGCGTCCCGGCTGCTGCGCCCCTACAACCCCGCGCAGGACGCCTCCCCCTTCGCCCTCGCCCAGGTCGCGGACGGCGGTGACATCGCCGTCAACCCGTTCAACATCAACGAGGCCGTGGAGACCGTCGAGGCCGCCGCCGACGACCTCCTCGGCACCGGCGCCCGCCTGATGACCCTGGGCGGCGACCACACCATCGCGCTGCCGCTGCTCCGCTCGGTCGCCAAGAAGCACGGCCCGGTGGCCCTGCTCCACTTCGACGCCCACCTGGACACCTGGGACACCTACTTCGGCGCCGAGTACACCCACGGCACCCCGTTCCGCCGTGCGGTGGAGGAGGGCATCCTCGACACCTCCGCCCTCTCCCACGTCGGCATCCGCGGCCCGCTCTACGGCAAGCAGGACCTCACCGACGACGAGAAGATGGGCTTCGGCATCGTCACCTCCGCGGACGTCTACCGCCGCGGCGCCGACGAGGTCGCCGACCAGCTGCGCCAGCGCATCGGCGACCGCCCGCTGTACATCTCCATCGACATCGACTGCCTGGACCCGGCCCACGCCCCCGGCACCGGCACCCCCGAGGCCGGCGGACTGACCTCCCGCGAACTCCTGGAGATCCTGCGCGGCCTGGCCTCCTGCAACCTGGTCTCGGCGGACCTCGTCGAGGTGGCCCCCGCGTACGACCACGCGGAGATCACCTCGATCGCCGCCTCCCACACGGCGTACGAACTGACCACGATCATGTCCCGCCAGATCGCCGAGGCGCGCAAGGAGGACACGGCCAAGTGACCCACGACCACGACCTGGTGCTGCGCCCGACGCCGGCCCAGACGGAGGCCGCGCTCACCCCTCCCCCCGGCCGCAACGGCGGCGACCTGGTCGTGGAGACCCTGGCCGGGCTCGGCGCGACCACCGTCTTCGGCCTGCCCGGCCAGCACGCCCTCGGCATGTTCGACGCCCTGCGCCGCTCCGACCTGAGGTACATCGGCCTGCGGGTGGAGAACAACGCCGGTTTCGCGGCGGACGCGTACGGCCGGATCACCGGCGAGGCGGCGCCCCTGCTGCTCTCGACGGGCCCGGGTGCGCTGACCTCGCTGCCCGCGCTCCAGGAGGCGGCCGCCGCCTCCGCCCCCGTCCTGGCGATCAGCAGCCAGATCCCGACGGCCGGGCTCGGCGGCGGACGCCACGGCTACCTGCACGAACTGCCCGACCAGTCGGCCTCGTTCCGGGGCGTGGTCAAGTCCGTCCACACGGTGCGCACCGCGTCCCAGATCCCGTCGGCGATCACGGCGGCCTGGAAGTCGGCCCTGACGGTGCCGCACGGCCCGGTGTGGGTGGAGATCCCGCAGGACGTCCTGCTCGCGGAGACGACCCTGCCGGTGGTGACGGCCATGGACGCCACCCCCGACGAGCTGCCCCCGCGCCCCGAACTGACCGCGGTGGCCGCCCACTTGCTGTCGAACGCCGTCCGCCCGGCGATCATCGCGGGCGGGGGAGTGGTCCGCGCGGACGCCTCGGGCAAGCTGCGGCAGCTCGCCGAGCTGATCCAGGCGCCGGTGGTCACCACCCCCGGAGGCAAGGGAGCCTTCCCCTGGACGCACCCGCTCTCGCTCCAGTCCTGGCTGGAGGACCGCCACACGACGGACTTCCTGGAGGACGCCGACGTCCTCCTGGTGGTGGGTTCCGGCCTGGGCGAACTCTCCTCCAACTACCACACGTTCAAGCCGCGCGGCCGGATCGTCCAGATCGAGGCCGACCTCGGCAAGCTGGAGTCCAACCACCCGGCGCTCGGCATCCACGCGGACGCCCGCCTCGCCCTCCAGGCCCTGCTGGAGACGGCGGAGCCACGCGAGGACACCACGGCACCGGAACGCGTCCGCACCCTGCTGTCGAAGGTCACCGAACGCATCGCCGCTCAGGAACTGACCCTGGAACAGAAGGTGTTGACGGCGGTCCGCCGCGCCCTTCCCGCCACCTCGCCCTCCTTCTGGGACATGACGATCCTGGCCTACTGGGCCTGGTCCGCCTTCGACGCCCAGGGTCCCAACCACCTGCACTCCGCCCAGGGCGCCGGTGGCCTCGGCTACGGCTTCCCGGCCGCCCTCGGCGCCGCGGTCGCCGACCCCACCCGCCCGGTCCTGGCGGTCTCCGGGGACGGCGGCGCCCTGTACTCCCTCGCCGAACTGGCCACCGCCCGCCAGTACGACCTCGACGTCACCTGGCTGATCGTCGACGACGGCGGCTACGGCATCCTGCGCGAGTACATGACCGACACCTTCGGCGAGCCCACGGCCACGGAACTGACCCGCCCGGACTACGTCGCCCTGGCCGAGTCCTTCGCCGTCCCGGCCGTACGCACCACCCCCGAGACCCTGGAGCACGACCTGGCCCAGGCCCTGTCGACCCCGGGCCCGTCCGTGGTCGTCCTCCCGGCCCTCCTGCGCATGTTCGCCCCGACCCACCTGGACTGAGTCCGGCGGATCAGCAGCCGCCCGGGCCCACCCCGTCGATCCGCCCGCCGAAGTCGCCGAGGTAGCGCGAGCGCCAGTCGCCGTTGAAGACGTTCCGCTTCTCGACCGGCTGCCAGTTCACGAAACAGGCCCGGGTACTGGCCACGAACGAGCCGACGCGGTCGTGCAGGCGCGGCGGCATGTCGCGGTAGCCGCTGCGCGCGGTCCACTCCCAGTAGTCGCCGCCGAAGCCCTCCTTGCTCCAGAAGCACACCGACCCGTCGGGGCAGGACGGGGGCGCGGCCGGCGCGGCGGACGCCGCGTGGGCCGGCAACAGGACCGCGGTCAGGGCGAGGGCGGCGGCGAGGGACCAGGAGCGAATCTTCACAGCACTCTCCATCAGGACGTCGTGGAACCGGATCGCCCCGGCGGACGTGCCGGGGCGATCCCATGCTCCTGGCGGGGCGGGACCGGCCGGCCCGGGACGCCGCCCACACCACCGGATGGAGTGAACCGGAGGCCCGGCAGCGTGCTCCCCGCCGAGCGGCGGACCCGCACGCGCGGGGGCGCGCGGGCCCGGGGCACCGGCGCCCGGCGTCACCGGACCGACTCGACCCGCTCCGGGTGGCCGACCCTCCGACACCCGCAGAACGTGGACCGTTGGCAACGAGGAACCGGAAGAATGCTTCTCCGCCCGCTCCTGGTTGCGGCAGAGTGCTTGCACGCTCGAGCACCGGCCGTCCCTGTGGCAGGGAACTCGTGTGCCTGAGCAACCCGGTGGGCCGCCACCGCGTCGGGATAGTCAGACGGGCGGTACCACCTCGGGAGAGCGATGACGGCAGCAGATGCGGTGCCCGTGGTCTTCGTCCACGGGACGCGCTTCAGCGCGGGACAGTGGAGCGTGCAGCTCGCCGCGCTCCAGGACGAATTCCCGGTGGTCGCCGTCGACCTGCCCGGCCATGGGAAACGCTCGGCTCAACCCTGGAGCCTGAGCAGTGCGACCGAGATCATCGCTTCCGCGGTCGACTCGCTCGGCCGAGGGCCGGCTCTGGTCGTCGGGCACTCGCTCGGCGGATACGCCGCGCTGGAGTTCGCGCGGTGCCGTCCGGAACGACTGCGCGGGCTGATCCTCGCGGGAGCCAGCGCCTCCACCCGCGGCCTCAGGGCATTGCCGTACAGGTGGGTCGCCGGACTGGTCCCCCGTGTACCGGAAGACCGGCTGGCCCGGTGGAACGACCGGTTGCTGCGGCGGCTCTATCCGCCAGAGGTGGTGGAGGCGACCATCCGATCCGGCTACGCCTTCCATACCCTGCCGGCAGCCTGGAGCGAGGTACTGGGGCGCTTCGAGGCGGATGCGATGCGTTCCGTGAAGGCTCCGGTCCTGATCCTGAACGGCGAGAAGGACGTCGTCTTCCGGTCCGGCGAGGCGGACTTCGCCCGCGCGCATCCCCACGCTCGCGTCGAGTTGATCCCGCGGGCCAGGCATCTCGCGAACTTCGACGATCCAGATGCCTTCACCGATGCCGTCCGCCGCTTCGCCCGGCAGCTCCCCGCCGTCAGCTGATCACGGCAACACCGGGTCCACCTGACGTCCCTGAAACCCCATCAACCATTGTGGTGCTCAGCCACAGCAGCTGGTCGCCGACGGCTCCAGCGGTTCGTGACGGATCCGTACCTCGCGGTACGCCCGCCCTCGCGCACGTCCCTCCACGCTCGACAGCGCCCGGCTCCCCAGAAGTGTTCACAGGGCCCTCCCGGCTCCCACCTGCGAAAAGTGCGGGTACAACCCTCGCGGCCCGTCGCGAGTCAGAGACGTTGCGATGAGGTGAGGGCTTCCGTGCGGCCGGGCCATGGGAATGGCATACGATGCGTGCGCCCCTCATAAAGATCACATAAGAGGATGTACACGTCATGACAATCCGTGCTTCGTACCGTTCCCTTCGCGGCATATCCGCCGTTGTCGCCCTGCTCGCGATCGGCGCGGTGGGATGCTCGGACGTCTCCGACGCCGTCGACAGCGCCAAGGACGGCGCGAAGAAGGTGGCCCGCCAGCGCTCGGTGTTCTCGCTGGACGTCGGCGACTGCTACAACCCGAACGGCAAGGCCGAGGGGGAGGCGTACGCCATCGAGATCGTGCCCTGCGAAGAGGCGCACGAGGGCCAGGTCGTCGGCGAGTTCAAGATCGACGAGGGCAAGGAGTACCCCGGCGACGACGAGGTCTCGGCGATCGCGGACGAGCGCTGCTCGGTCGAGGCGCAGAAGTACGCCCCGGACACCTGGGCGCTCCCCGAGGGCGTCGGCCTCTCCTACTACACCCCGACCAAGGAGAGCTGGGCGACGGGTGACCGCGCGGTGAGCTGCACCTACACCGCGGAGAAGGGCACGTTCGAGGGCTCGCTGGACACCGCGAAGTCCCTCAAGCCCGAGCAGACCACGTACCTCGAGGGTTCGAACGCGGTCTACGAGGCCCTGTGGGCGAACCAGCCCGAGGAGGACGTCGAGGAGGACCTGGCCGGCTACAAGGCGCAGGCCAAGGCCGTCGCGGCTGCCCTCGACGCGCACGTCGAGGGCCTGGGCGGCATCGAGGGCACCGAGGTCGGCAAGCTCCGCGCGACGCTGACGAAGGCGGCCGGGAACTGGAAGAAGGCCGCGAACGCCGCCGACGTCGACGCGTTCTACACCGCCTACGACCCGGCGTTCACCGACATCGACCCGAACGAGTCGGTGGCCGCCCGCAAGGAGCTGGGCCTGGTCACCACCGTCCCGGCCGACGAGGCCGAGGTCTGGGCGGGCTGACGCCCCGTCGGATCAGCGGGGCCGTGTCCGTCAGGGACCCGGCCCCGCTTCCTGGGCCTGTTCGTTCTCGACGCCGCCGACAAGGAGGGATCCCTCCCCTCGCCGGCCGCATCCGGCTCGCGGACCGGGACGCGCGGCTGCGGCGACAGCCGCAGCACGGGCGACACCTGCCGATGGGCGTACGAGGGCATCTACGTCTACGGCGCGGACAGTTGCCGGAGCATCGCGTCGGCGCACGTCGGCGGTGTGCCGGCCGTGGCCGGCCCGGACAGGGTGCGGTGGACCGTGATGGGATGGCGGCGTGAGCCGTGCCACCGAAGAGACCAACCGCCGCATGCTCCGGGCGCGGGACGTGATGGACCGCGACTACGCGCAGCCGATGGACGTCCCCGCCCTGGCGCGCATCGCGCATGTGTCACCGGCGCACTTCACGCGGACCTTCCGGGCCACGTTCGGTGAGACACCGCACCGCTACCTCCAGCGCCGCCGGGTGGAACGGGCGATGTTCCTGCTGCGGGAGACCGACCGCAGCGTGACGGCCATCGGCTTCGAGGTCGGCTTCGGCAGCCCGGGTACCTTCAGCCGCACGTTCCGCGACATCGTCGGCCGGTCACCGCGCACGTACCGCAAGGAGGCGACGGCCGTGAGCGTGCCGACGTGCTTCACGATGGCGTGGACCCGGCCGAGTGCCTGATCTTCCGGCAGGCGCTCGGCGCCCGGGAACCGAGCAGTTTTGGATAAGTTTTCTGCCCGCCGACTGGATAGCGTGAGCGTCATGTTCAACGTCATCACACACTCACAGATGTACGTCCTCGACCAGGACGAGGCCCTCGACTTCTACGTCGGCAAGCTCGGTCTGGAGGTCACCGCGGACGTCGACATGGGCTTCATGCGCTGGCTGACCGTCGGCGTCCCCGGCCACCCCGAGCGGCAGATCCTGCTGGAGAAGCCGGGCGCTCCGGCGATGTCGGAGGAGACGGCGGAGCAGGTCCGCGAGCTGGTGACCAAGGGCGCCATGGGCGGTTGGTTCATCCTCACCACGGACGACTGCCGCAAGACCTACGAGAGGTTGCTGGAGAAGGGCGTGGAGTTCACCGAGGAACCCACCGAGCGCCCGTACGGAATCGACTGCGGTCTGCGTGACCCCTTCGGCAACCGCATCCGCTTCACCCAGCCGAAGGTCTGAGACGTTCCGAACGGCTGCCGGACGGGCCGGTGCCGACCCTTACGCTCCGCGGCGCACCTGCGCGGAGCCGGGCGGCCGGTGCCCGTCGCCGCCCGCATCAGCGGTCCGTCCGCCACCGGATCGCCTCTCCCCACTCCGGGTGGTCGACCTTTCGCTGCCTGCAGAATGTTGGTCGTTCGATCGGCTGCGGAGGTCTCTGCCGGTGGATAGCGTGCTGTTCACTGTGAAGGGGCGTGGCCGCATGACAGTCCGTCCGATTCCGCCTCGCGTGGTGACCGCGGAGCGGATCGCCTCCGAGGCGGGATTCAAGAAGAGTTGCATCCCCGAGGTGGGCAAATTGCTCAGGCTGGCCGCTGTCGCGAAGCCCCAGGGGGTCATTGCCGAGAGCGGCACCGGTTCGGGAGTGGGCACCGCCTGGCTGCACAGTGGCCTCGGCGCCGGTGCCCGCCTGGTCACCGTGGAGCGTGACGGGGAACTGGCCCGTCGAGCGGCCGGTGTCTTCGCGGACGACGACCGTGTCAGCGTTCTCACCGGGGACTGGCGGCTGCTCGAGCAGCAGGCCCCCTTCGACGTCTTCTTCTGCGACGGCGGAGGCAAGCGTGACGACCCCGAGGGGGTCATCGGGTTACTCGCTCCCGGTGGCCTGCTCATCCTGGACGACTTCACCCCCTCGCCCCATTGGCCTCCTCGTTTCGGCGGCGAGGTGGACGAACTCCGCCTGTTCTACCTCACCCATCCAGCCCTGGACGCCACCGAAGTACTCACCACGCCGGCCAGTTCGGCGGTTGTCGCGGCGCGCCGCTCCTAGGTTCCGGAGACGAGTGCGGATCTGGTCGGCCCGCTCCAGGATGGTGTGGCCGATACCTTGCCGGCGCCCGCCCGGAACTTCCGCACGAAGATGGAGCGTTGGCAGACCTTAGGCTGCCCGCATGCTGAAGATCGGAATTCCTGTCATCGGTGTCACGGACCTTCCCCGCGCAGTGGCCTTCTGGACGCAGGCCCTGGACCTGGTGGTCGCTGAGGAATGGAAGAGTGAGACGTGGCGGACACTCGACCATGCCGACGGCTCCGGCCAGGCTCTCGGCCTGCTTCGCAGCACGTCGCCCGCGGAGCCGTACCCCCGCCTCCACCTGGACCTTTTCACCGATACGACGGAGGAACAGCAAGCCGAGGTCCAACGACTGATCGGCCTCGGTGCACAGGCCGTCGACTGGGACCTCTACCCGCCCGACCCCGACTTCGTGGTCCTCGCCGACCCGGACGACAACATCTTCTGCGTCGTCGACCTGAGCCGGGCACCCGGTGGCGGCAATCGGCCGACCCCCTGAAGCGGCTGCTCACCAGGCAGCCGTTGCCCCTCGTGGCTCCCGGCCGAGAGGGTCTACAGGGTTCTCACTCGGACGCCCAGGGCTCCAGCAGGTCGCTGAGCAGGTCGGTGAAGGCGTTGTCCAGGGTGTTTTCCCGGAGCCGGTCGCCGGCGGCTTCGGGGCAGAGGGCGACGGGGCGGGCGATCCAGAGGATCTTCCAGGGTCTGGAGGACAGTGCGCGGCCGCCCCAGATCCCGCCGTGCGGGCAGAGGGGATGGAGCAGATCGCCGATGCGGTCCGTCGCGATCCCCACCAGCGGGCCGTCGAGCGCCGTGTGCGCAGCCGCGAACTCCTTGGGGGAGGACCGGGCGAGGGCAGCCGTGGTCGGATGACGGCGGATGGTGCGGACCACCTCCACCAGGTGCCGGGTGATTCCCGGGACCGTGCCGTCGCTCGGGCAGGCACGGTCCGCCGTGACGAAGGCGTCCGCAAGCTCGGCCTGCAGCGCGTGCAGGTGCAGCGCGGTGACGGATTTCCAGTTCTGGTAGAGGAAGTTGCGGGTCGTCCCGCAGTCCCGGGCGACGGAGGCCAGGGGGACGTTCAGGCCCTCGGTGCGCATGAGAGTGCGTACGGTGCTGATCACCCGCCTCGTGCCGTGGAGCTCGGGGTCGTGCCTGAAGGGTGGGCTCATGGCCGCCACCTTGCCGAAAACCGTGAGCAGTTGGCAGGGAAGTGTCCCTTGGGCGCTCAAATGAGTGACATCTGGACAGTGGGGGCTGATGTGCTCACGGTTTTCGCGGGGTGGGTCACTGCTGGAGTGCGGTGATGAACGACGCCCACCCCGCTGCGGAGAAGACCAGCACCGGCCCGTCCGGAACCTTGGAGTCCCGCACCGGCACGCCGCAGCGGTGACCATCGAGTACCTCAAGGCAGCTGCCACCATTGGGGTCGCTGTAGGAGGACTTGCGCCAGCCGCTCATCGTCGGGGTGCCTGCCGCGGTCCGGTCAGTCATGGTGTCCGCACTCCTTCGCAGTGGCCCTGAGCAGGGCGAGTGATTCCTTCAGCGACAGTGCGTCGCTCAGCGCGAGATCGTAGCGATGCTGCAACTCGCGGACAGCGGACGGGGAGTCGTGCAGTCGCCCCATCCGTAGGCCCTCGCTGTATGCCATCGGCGGCTGGTCCTCGAACCACATCAGGGTGAGCATGCTGTCCATCAGCGGATGAAGCCCTACGCCGAACGGCATCACGTGCACGCGGATACGTCCGGTCTCGGCGAGGCGCACGAGGTGGATGAGCTGCTCTGCTCCGTCAGCCTCCCTGTGACAAAAGCTCTGTCACCAGCTCACCTCTGGCGAGCCTGACGGCATCCGTCTCACACTGTGATCGGGTCGCTACACATGGCGACGCCTTCACGGAACCCGAGGTGTTGACGACATGAACCACCGCATCGCCCGGCTCGTCGAGCCGTCGCTCCACCTTCTGATGCCCGGCCGAGGGCGGCACCGGCGGACCGCCTGCCTTGCCGTCCCGCGGACACCCGCTGCCGTCACCGCATCGCCGGCCGTGGAACATGACGGCTCCTGCACCCTCCGGGGCGAGGACAACGCCATGGTCCGCCCCTACCTCGTGGCTCATGAGCGCCGGGCGCGACGCCGTGTGCTGTGGCTCGCCGTGCACGGGGTGGAGGCGGCGGCGTGAGCAGGGGGAGCGGCGAGATGCGCCTGCTGCCCTGGGCGGGGACGGAGGGCAAGCCCTGCTACCTCCTCACCGACGGGACCGGTCCGCTGTCCCGCGTGGCCGACGGCATCGAGCGCGTGCAGCTCGGGATGGCCGATGACCTCCTGGAGCACGCCGCCGACCTGCTGGCCGACCGGCGTGCGACCGCCGACCAGCTCCGGTACCTGCTCGGATGCATGCACGAGGCGCTGACGGACGTCCGCCGCATCGCCGAGAGCCGCGGTGCCCGCGCCGGCGCGGCCGAGCAGTGATGGCGACTGGGTCGGCACGGACGGCGGGCACCCGTGGTGCCCGGGGCGGTGTCGCCGGGCACCACGGGAAACGGTGGGTCGCCGGAACGGTGGGTCACCAGATCGACTCGACCCACTCCGGGTGGTCGATGAACGGGTTGCGGTTGTGCTGGTAGGAGTCGTGGATGACCTGGTTGCGGCGCTTCTCGAAGGCGTCCGGCGGGTCCTGCTCGTTCCACTGCTTCAGGACCGAGAGGCGGCCGTGGTACGGGGCGCTGCCGTTGTTGACGTTGCCGTTGGGCTCCAGGTCGGGCCAGCCGTCGGTGCCCTCGTAGCGGACGGCCATGTAAAGGATCATGCGTGCCACGTCGCCCTTGACGGCGTCGCGCGGCTCGAAGGAGGCGGAGTCGGTGCGGCTGCCGCCGCCGTTGGTGACGGTGCTGCCGCCGTTGTCGAAGTCCTTGTTGCCGCGGATGGAGTTGACCTGGACGTCCTCGGGGCGCAGGTGGTGGATGTCGGTGCCGGGCCCCGTGGCGGTACCGAAATCGCCGTGCGACTTGGCCCACACGTGCTCGCGGTTCCAGTTGCCCACGTTCCCGCCGTTGAGGGACTTGCTGCGGGAGATGCCTGAGTACAGCAGGATCACGTTGTTGCTGTTGTTCGGGTCCTGGTCGGTGACCTTCAGGGCGTCCCAGACGGCCGAGTAGGACAGCTTCGTCTGGCTGCTGATGATCGTGTGCAGGGAGGACTTGAGGGACGTCCCCGTCTTGCCGATCGCGTTCTTGTAGTACGTCGAGTCGTAGTCCGTGGTTGAGCCGGCCGTGGCCGTCGCCACGGTCGTCCCGGTGGTCGTCGCCGTGGCAGGGGTGACGGCCAGGGCGGGGGCGGCGAGGGCCGTGAGGACGGCGGCCGTGGCGAACGCCACCGCTTTCCGACGCCGGGCGCGCATGCGTATCGCGAGCATGTGGGGTGTCCGATCTACGCGGGTTGAATGGCGGTACGGGCATCGTGACATGGGCATGCAGTCAAGGGAATGTACGTGACGTGGCGATTGCGTGACGCCCTTCGGTAGCCCCGACGCCGGGGGCGCGGGGATGAAAACCGCCGCGGAACGCGTTGGAGCCTTCCGGAAGATCAGGACGATCGGATCGTAGGACCGAACCGGAGGGCACCCGCGTGACACCGCAACAGGGATGGGCACGACGACTGACCGGATACGCCTGGCGCTATCCCAAGGACGTCCTCCTGGCCCTGGGTGCCTCCCTCGGCGGCATGGCCGTGATGGCGCTGGTCCCGCTGATCACCAAGGTGATCATCGACGACGTGATCGGCGACCACAGCCGCGCCATGGCCCCCTGGGCGGGCGCCCTGATCGGTGCCGCGCTCCTCGTCTACGTCCTCACCTACATCCGCCGCTACTACGGCGGCCGGCTCGCCCTCGACGTGCAGCACGACCTGCGCACCGAGATGTACCGGTCGATCACCCGGCTCGACGGCCGCCGCCAGGACGAGCTGTCCACCGGGCAGGTCGTCGGGCGGGCGACCAGCGACCTCCAGCTGATCCAGGGTCTGCTCTTCATGTTGCCGATGACCATCGGCAACATCCTGCTGTTCCTGATCTCCCTCGGGATCATGGCGGCGCTGTCGCTGCCGCTCACGGCCGTCGCCCTCGCCGTCGCGCCCGCCCTGTGGTGGATCGCCAAACGCAGCCGCACCCGGCTGCACCCCTCCACCTGGTACGCCCAGGCCCAGGCCGCCGCCGTCGCCGGCGTGGTCGACGGTGCCGTCGGCGGCGTCCGCGTGGTGAAGGGCTTCGGACAGGAGGAGCAGGAGACGGGGAAGCTGCGCGAGGTCGGCCGGCGGCTGTTCGCCGGGCGGCTGCGCACCATCCGCCTGAACTCCAGGTACACCCCGGCCCTCCAGGCCGTCCCCGCCCTCGGCCAGGTGGCGATGCTCGCGCTCGGCGGCTGGCTCGCCGTGCGCGGCAGCATCACCCTGGGCACGTTCGTCGCGTTCTCCACCTACCTCGCCCAGCTCGTCGGCCCGGTCAGGATGCTCGCCGTCGTCCTCACCGTCGGCCAGCAGGCCCGCGCCGGCACCGAGCGCGTCCTGGAGCTGATCGACACCGAGCCGTCCCTCACCGACGGCACCAAGGAGCTCCCCGCCGACGCCCCCGCGACCGTCGAGTTCGACGACGTCTCCTTCGGCTACGAGCCCAGGCACCCCGTCCTCAGCGGCCTCTCCTTCGCGATCCGCCCCGGCGAGACCCTCGCCGTCGTCGGCGCCTCCGGCTCCGGCAAGTCCACCGTCTCCCTGCTCCTGCCACGCTTCTACGACGTCACCGGCGGCGCCGTCCTCGTCGGCGGGCACGACGTGCGGGAGCTGACCACCGAGTCCCTGCGCGCCGCCATCGGACTGGTCCCGGAGGACTCCTTCCTCTTCTCCGACACCGTCCGCGCCAACATCGCCTACGGACGCCCGGACGCGACCGAGGAGCAGATCGTGGCCGCCGCCCGCGCGGCCCAGGCCGACGGGTTCATCACGGAACTGCCCGAGGGCTACGACACCACGGTCGGCGAGCACGGCCTGACCCTCTCCGGCGGCCAGCGCCAGCGCGTCGCACTCGCCCGCGCGATCCTCACCGACCCGCGCCTGCTGGTCCTCGACGACGCCACCTCCGCCGTGGACGCCCGCGTCGAGCACGAGATCCACGAGGCGCTGGCACAGGTCATGCGCGGCCGCACCACCCTGCTGATCGCCCACCGCCGCTCCACCCTCAACCTCGCCGACCGCATCGCCGTCCTCGACGGCGGCCGGCTCGCCGACATCGGCACCCACGACGAGCTCCAGCGGCGCTCCGCCCGCTACCGCCGACTGCTCACCGACCCCGACGAGCTGGGCGGCGTCTCCCCGGGCCACACCCCGTCCGCCGCGCCGCAGGAGACCCACCCGGAGGACACCTCGGTCCGCGCGGAGCTGGACGCCGAGTTCGACGCCGAACGCGGGGTCACCCCCCACCTGTGGACCGGCGACCGCGAGCCCAAGGACACCGCCCTGGCCGACAGCCCGGCCACCCCCGAGCTGCTCGCCCAGGTCGCGGCCCTGCCCCCGGCGAACGACGTCCCCGACGTCGACGAGAGCCGGGCCGTCCAGCGGGAGGAGTCCTACGGCCTGCGCCGCCTGCTGCGCGGCTTCGGCCTGCCCCTGCTGATCAGCCTCGGGCTGGTCGCCGTGGACGCGGCCATGGGCCTGCTGCTGCCGGTGCTGATCCGGCACGGCATCGACGACGGCGTCACCCGGGCCGCCCTCGGCGCGGTCTGGGCGGCCGCCCTGCTCGGCCTGCTCGCCGTGGTCGTCCAGTGGGCCGCGCAGATCGGTGAGATCCGGATGACCGGACGCACCGGCGAACGCGTGCTGTACTCGCTGCGGCTGAAGGTCTTCGCCCAGCTCCAGCGGCTCGGCCTCGACTACTACGAGCGCGAGCTGACCGGCCGGATCATGACCCGGATGACCACCGACATCGACGCCCTGTCGACGTTCCTGCAGACGGGCCTGGTCACCGCGTTCGTCTCGGTGGTCACCTTCTTCGGCATCATGGGCGTCCTGCTGGTGATCGACATCCAGCTCGCCCTGGTCGTCTTCGCCACCCTGCCCCCGCTGATCGTCGCCACGTTCTACTTCCGCCGGGCCAGCGTGAAGGCGTACGAACTGGCCCGGGAACGGGTGTCGACGGTCAACGCCGACCTCCAGGAGTCGGTGTCCGGGCTGCGGATCGTGCAGGCCTTCGGGCGCGAGCGGCACGGCAACCGGCGGTTCACCGAGCGCAGCGCCGACTACCGCGCCGCCCGGATCCGGGGACAGTGGCTGATCTCGGTGTACTTCCCGTTCGTGCAGTTCCTGGCGTCGTCGGCCGCGGCGGCGGTGCTGATCGTGGGCGGGGCCAGGGTCGACAACGGGACGCTGACGACCGGCGCGCTGGTGGCGTACCTGCTCTACATCGACCTGTTCTTCGCCCCGGTGCAGCAGCTCTCCCAGGTCTTCGACGGCTACCAGCAGGCGACCGTCTCCCTGGGCCGCATCCAGGAACTGCTCCGGGAGCCGACGTCCACCGAGGACGCCGAGAAACCCCTCGACGTGCCCTCCCTGCGCGGGCAGATCGCCTTCGAGGACGTGCACTTCGCCTACGGGGACGAGGAGGAGGCGCTCAGCGGCATCGACCTGCGCATCCCCGCCGGGCAGACCGTCGCGTTCGTCGGCGAGACCGGCGCCGGGAAGTCCACCCTGGTCAAGCTGGTGGCCCGGTTCTACGACCCCACCGGGGGCAGGGTCACCGTCGACGGCACCGACCTCAGGGACCTCGACATCACCGCGTACCGGCACCGGCTCGGCGTGGTCCCGCAGGAGGCCTACCTCTTCCCGGGCACCGTCCGCGACGCCATCGCCTACGGCCGCCCGGACGCCACCGACGCCGAGGTGGAGGCGGCGGCCCGCGCGGTCGGGGCGCACGAGATGATCGCCACCCTGGAGGGCGGCTACCTGCACGAGGTCGCCGAACGCGGCCGGAACCTCTCCGCCGGACAGCGCCAGCTGATCGCCCTGGCCCGCGCCGAACTGGTCGACCCGGACGTCCTGCTGCTCGACGAGGCCACCGCCGCGCTCGACCTGGCCACCGAGGCGCAGGTCAACCAGGCGACGGACCGGCTGGCGGGGCGGCGTACGACGCTGGTCGTCGCGCACCGGCTGACCACCGCCGCCCGCGCCGACCGGGTTGTCGTCATGGACCACGGCAGGGTCGCGGAGGACGGCACCCACGAGGAGCTGCTGGCCCGCGACGGGCGGTACGCCGAGCTGTGGCGGACCTTCATCGGGCAGGCCGAACCGGAGGAGCCGGTCGGCGCCGGCCGCTGACCGCGCAACCATCCGCGGTACGCCAGGCGTCCGTATCCGCATACGCCGTTGTGCGCGGCGGATGCGACAGGTGCGATGCGGTTCGGGGGAGGAACGGCAGTGGGCAGTGGAGCGATACGGCGGCGGCTCGCGTTCGGTCTGGCGGTGCTGACCGCGTCGGGGCTGCTCGTCGCCGCAGCACCGGGCGGCGCGCAGGCCGCGGGGCACTGCGCGGGACGCAAGGTGCGCACCCTGCCGTTCTCCACCGGCACCGTGGTCGTCCACAAGCGCGGCGGCTACCTCTGCGCCGTCACCCTCGCCGCGAAGCCCGGCACCCGGCGGACGATGTCGGTGAGCATCCGGGCGCGCGGCGGCCGGCCGGTCGTCGACGAGGGCCGCTACACGCGCTACGCCGGCCCGGTCACCGTGCACGCCGGCCGCCGGTGCGTCTGGGTGAAGGGACGGGTGGGCGGCGGCTCGGTCAGCTCCGGCTGGATCCTGTGCTGAGCCAGGGACACACCCGGCCCAGGGACACATCTGGCCCAGGGGCATACCTGACCCAAGGAAACTCCTGACCGAGGGATATCCCTATGTCCCCTGTTGCTGCGGGGAGTTGGTCCGATAGCTTCCGGCGCACATCTGTCTCACAGGGGAGTGCGCATGCGCAAGGCGCTCAGATGGCTGCTGGCGCTCACGGTGCTCATAGGCACGCTGAGCACGGCCGGGGCGGCCACCGCCGCCGAGCCGGAGGCCACCGGCACCACTGACATCAAGGAGAGACTGCTCTCCGTACCGGGCATGAGCCTGGTCGAGGAGAAGCCGTACACCGGGTACCGCTTCTTCGTCCTCAACTACACCCAGCCGGTCGACCACCGCAGGCCCTCCCGGGGCACGTTCCAGCAGCGGATCACCGTGCTGCACAAGGACGTCGCGCGGCCGACCGTCTTCTTCACCGGGGGCTACAACGTCTCGCCGACGCCCCGCCGCAGCGAGCCCACCCAGATCGTGGACGGCAACCAGGTCTCCCTGGAGTACCGTTTCTTCACCCCGTCCCGTCCCGAGCCGGCCGACTGGTCCAAGCTGGACATCTGGCAGGCCGCCAGTGACCAGCACCGCCTCTTCGAGGCGCTGAAGGGGATCTACTCCAAGAAGTGGATCTCCACCGGCGGCTCCAAGGGCGGCATGACCGCCACCTACTACGAGCGTTTCTACCCGCGTGACATGGACGGTGTCGTCGCCTACGTCGCCCCCAACGACGTGGTGGACAAGGAGGATTCCGCCTACGACCGCTTCTTCGCGAAGGTCGGCACCAAGGAGTGCCGCGACCGGCTGAACGCGGTGCAGCGCGAGGCGCTGGTGCGCCGGGCGCCGCTGCTGAAGAGGTACGCGGCCCTCGCCGCCGAGGACGGCTACACCTTCGACACCGTCGGCAGCCTGGACCGCGCCTACGAGGCGGTCGTCCTCGACTACGTCTGGGGCTTCTGGCAGTACAGCACGGTGGCGGACTGCGAGCAGATCCCGGCGGACGCGAAGAACGCCACCGACGACGAGATCTGGACCTCGATCGACACGATCTCCGGCTTCTCGTTCTACACCGACCAGGGCCTCAGCCCGTACACGCCGTACTACTACCAGGCCGGTACGCAGCTCGGTGCACCGACCATCCGCTTCCCGCACATCGAGAAGAAGTACGTCCGTCACGGCTACCAGCCGCCCCGCACCTTCGTCCCCCGCTCGATCCCGATGAAGTTCGAGCACCGGGCCATGCGGGACGTCGACACCTGGGTGCGGCACAACGCCCGGCACATGCTGTTCGTCTACGGCGAGAACGACCCGTGGGGCGCCGAGCCGTTCCGGCTCGGGCACGGCGCGCGCGACTCCTACGTGCTGACCGCTCCCGGCATGAACCACGGCGCCAACGTGGCCGGTCTGGCCGGTGAGGAGAAGGCGCTGGCGACGGCCCGCATCCTCGACTGGGCGGGCGTCGCGCCGGCCGCGGTCCGGGAGGACCCGGCCGAGGCGAAGCCGCTGGCGGCGTTCGACGCCAAGCTGGACCGGCGGGACGTCGAGCGGGAGCCGGCCCTGCGCCCGTAGGGGACGCGCCGGACGCTCACACCGGGCGGCTCACACCGGGCGGCTCACACCGGGCGGGCGCAGCCCACCGGTGCGGCGCCGCCGAGCCGGACGAAGAGGACCGTGGACGCCGGGCACCGCGACTTGGCGTCCACGGCCTCGGTCACCTTGTACTCCGGCTTGTGCTTCCCCTCGCCGTCGCAGGCCGTCTCGCGGACCTTTCCGCCGGGCAGGCCGTAGACGCAGTCGCCGACGATGGTGCGCGGGCCGCCCCCGCCGCCGGGATCGCCCGGGTGCGGCGGCTGGAGGTTGCGCATGCAGGCGTAGCCGCGCGGCACCGCCCCGTCGCCGTCCTCGTCGAAGGAGGGGTGCTGCTCGCTGATGTGCAGCACGAAGTCCGTGGTGGCCGGGCAGCGCGGCCCGTCGCGCACGGTCCCGTCGTGGCGGGCGACGACCCGGGCCGCCGCCCGTTCGCCGTCGCAGGACACCTCGGTGAAACTGGTCCGGCCGAACGAACTGCACTCGTCGACGTCGAGGAACACCGCCCCGTACCCGGAGGTCCGGGTCGGCGTGGGCGATTCCGTCGCCGTCCGCCGCTCGCCCGGGCGGCCGTCCTCCCCGCCACCGCCGAGCGCGCTCTGACATCCGGTCGACAGCACCGTGGCAAGGGCGGCGAGCGCGCACACCGCTCCCAGGGAACTCCTCATGCGCGTCACCATCCCCCGAAAAACCCCGTCCAGCGTGACCCGCCGGGGCGGGTCACGCCAGACATACGGGATAGTTTGCGCGCGTCGGTGACGGTGTGTCGGGTGTGTGGCGTACAGGCGCTACGTCCATGCGCCCGGACGCGTCCGTACGGGCCGGCCGGTCAGTACGTCAGCCCGTGCCCGACGGGGTACAGCACCGTCGCCGGGTCGTCCGCGCGCTGCACCGGCACCGGCAGCTTCCCGCGCGGCTCCGCCTTGCCCGCGATCACCCGGGCCGCCGCCCGCAGTTCGACGTCGGTCCAGGAGTACGTCGCCAGACACGCCGGTACGGCGGGCAGGTGGGCCACGTCGTACGGGTTGCGGATCGCCACCGCGACCACCGGCCGGCCGGTCGCCAGGAGCTGCTCGACCAGGGTCCGCTGGCTACTGGCCGCCGAGACGTTGTACGTCCCGACGACCACGGCGTCCGCGTCCCGCGCGGCGGCCACGGCCCCGGCGATCGTCGCCGCGGACGGTGCGGTCCCGGTGGACAGGGCGGTGGCCGTGAAGCCCAGCTCGGTCAGCGCCCGGGCGAGCACCCCGGTCGGCGGCCCCGTCGTACCGGACGGGGAGGCCGGGTCGGCGCCGACCACCAGCAGCTTCGGCCGGCTGCGCCGGGACAGCGGCAGCAGGCGCCCCTCGTTGACCAGCAGGGTGGTGGTCCGCTCGGCGATCCGGTCGGCCGCGGCCAGGTGCGCCCGGGTGCCGACGGTGCGGTCGACGCCGCCCGGGGACACGTACGGGTCCTTGAACAGGCCCAGCTTCGCCTTCAGCCGCAGCACCCGCAGGATCGATTCGTCGAGCCGCTCCTCGGTGAGCTCGCCGTCCTGGACGGCCTTCAGGACGGCGTTCCAGGCCACGTCCAGGGACGGCGGGTTGAGCAGCTGGTCCACGCCCGCCTTCAGCGCCAGCACCGGCACCCGGTCGTCGCCGTACTTGGTCCGTACGCCCTCCATGCCGAGGGAGTCGGTGACCACGACCCCGTCGTAGCCCAGTTCCTCGCGCAGGATGCCGGTGAGGATCGGGTGGGAGAGGGTGGCCGGGTCCTCGGAGCCGTCGAGCGCCGGGACCATCAGATGGGCCGTCATGATCGAGTCGATGCCCGCGGCGATCGCCGCCCGGAACGGCGGCGCGTCCAGCCGCTCCCACTGCTCACGGCTGTGGGTGATCACCGGGAAGCCGGTGTGGCTGTCGACGGCGGTGTCGCCGTGCCCGGGGAAGTGCTTGGCGGTCGCCGCGACCCCCGACTGCTGGAACCCGGAGACCTCGGCCGCGACCATCGCCGCCACCGCGCCCGGCTCGGAGCCGAAGGACCGTACGCCGATCACCGGGTTGGCCGGGTTGACGTTCACGTCGGCCACCGGGGCGTAGTCCTGACGGATGCCCAGGGCGCGCAGTTCCCGCCCGGCGATCCGGCCCAGGGTGCGCGCGTCGGAGCGGGAACCGCCCGCGCCGATGGCCATCGCCCCCGGGAACAGGGTCGCCGGCTCGCCGACGCGGGCGACGATGCCGTGCTCCTGGTCGGTGGAGATGAGCACCGGCAGCCCGCGAGGCAGGCCGAGGGACGCCTTCTGGATGCCGTTGGAGAGTCCGGCGATCTGGTGCGGATCGCGGGTGTTGTGCGCCCAGGCGAAGTAGATGATGCCGCCGACCCGGTACTTCTCGAGCAGCTCGGCGGCCGTGCGCACGCCGATCTCCTTGAGGTTGGCGTCGATGTCCGCCTGGTCGGGGTCGGTGGCGGAGTGGCCGTAGACGCGCATCACGAACAGCTGGCCGACCTTCTCCTCCAGGGTCATCCGGGAGATGAGGGCGCGGAGCTTTCTGTCGTCGGGGGAGGCGGGGGAACCGGGAGAGGCGGCGGACGCTCCGGCCGCGTGCGCGGTGCCGCCGGCCGCGAGGGCGGTGGTGACGCCCGCGGTCGCGGCGAGGACGGTACGTCTGGACGGACGTGCGGTGCCCGCCGTGCTTTCCGTGCCTGCTGTGCTTCCCGTGTTCTCCGTGTTCCCCGTGTTCCCCGTGTTTCCCGTGTTTCCCGTGCTGCTGTCGGGCACGTGCGCTCCTTTGGGAGGTGATACGCGACGGAATCCGCTGAAGGTAACTTCCAGGACGCCACCAATATCCGGGAAGTTTCTGCCAGTCAAGGGAGTGCGCGGCACGGGGGGAGCGGGTGCTGCGAGGGAGGGGCCGCCACCGGCGCGCTGGGAGGGGGCGCGCGCCGATGGCGGCGGTGCTGCCGGCCACGGCACGGCGGAGAGGGTAGGTCGGCGATCGCAGCCAGCAACGAGGCCGACACCGCACCACGGAGACTCGTCCGGCAGTCCGAGCATTGGACGGGACGGAGCGGTCGGGGGTTCCAGGGTGCGGGCGGAAATCTCAGGTCGGGGAGGACGGTGTGCGAGCGGCCGCCGGTGACGGAGGGACGGCCGAACGGGCCCGGGCCGCCGGGGACGGGGGCGGCGCGGGGGACCGGCGGGCCGCGACGTCGGGCCAGTGGGCGCGCAGGGTGCGGACGGTCTCCGCGATCGCCGGGCGGCGGGCCGCGCCGGTGCGCCACAGCGCGTACAGGTGCCGTACCGGCACCGGGTCGAGCGGCACCTCCACCACCCCCTCGGGCAGCGGACCGCGCCCGAGCCGGGGGATCAGCGCGATCCCGAGCCCGGCCGCGACCAGGGCGACCAGGGTCGGGTTCTCGTCCGCCTGGTGCACGATCTCCGGCTCGTGCCCGGCGGCCCGGAGGGTGCGCACCAGCCACTCGTGGCAGACCCGCCCCGGCGGCTGGCAGATCCACCGCTCACCGCCCAGCTCCTCCCGCCGCACCGCGCCGCGCCCCGCGAACGGATGCCCGCTCGGCACCAGCAGGTCGCACAGGTCGTCCCCGACGGCCGCCTGGTCCACGCCCGCCGGGGCGGGCAGCGGCGCGATGTCCCAGTCGTGCGCGACGACGAGATCGACTGCCCCCTTGGCCACCAGGTCCACGGACAGGTGCGGGTCGACCTCGGTCAGCCGGGTGTCGAGCGCGGGATGGCGCACGGCCAGATCGGCCAGTACGGACGGCATCAGTCCGCGCGCCGCCGACGGGAAGGCCGCGACGGTCAGCCGCCCGGACGGCACCCCGCGCCGCTCCTCCAGCTCGGTCTCCGCCCGCTCCACGATCGCCAGCAGCTCCTGTGCGGTGGCGACGAGCTGGTGTGCCGCGTCGGTCAGCCGCACCCCCCGGCCCTCCCGCTCCAGCAGCACCGTCCTGGTCTCCCGCTCCAGCTTGGCGATCTGCTGGGAGACGGCCGAGGAGGTGTACCCGAGCGCCACGGCGGCGGCTCCGACGGTGCCGTGGACGGAGACGGCGTGCAGGGCGCGCAGGCGCTGGAGGTCGAGCATGACGGCTCCCTGACCGGTGGGCGGTGTGGTCGGCGGGCGGTGCGACCGGTAAGCGGTGCTTCATCCAACCATGCAGGAATCGTCGCTGGTGCTGAAGTGTTCCGGCGGTGATCCTCGACGTATGCGACCTTCCCACGTCCTGCTCGCCGTTCTCGTCACCGCCGTCTGGGGCGTGAACTTCGTCGTCATCGAGATCGGTCTGGACCACTTCCCGCCGCTGCTCTTCTCCGCCCTGCGCTTCCTCGCGGCGGCACTGCCGGCCGTGTTCTTCGTCGGGCGCCCCAAGGTGGCGTGGAAGTGGATCGCGGGGGTGGGGCTCGCCCTCGGGGTGGCCAAGTTCGGGCTGCTGTTCGTCGGCATGGACGCGGGCATGCCGGCCGGGCTGTCCTCCCTGGTCCTGCAGATCCAGGCGGTGTTCACCGCTGTCATCGCCTTCCTGGTCCTCGGCGAACGGCCCGCGGGCGTCCGGCTCGTGGGCATGGCGGTGGCACTGGCCGGAATCGCCGTCGCCGCCGTCGACGAGGGCGCCTCGGGACCCCTGGGCGCGTTCGCCCTGGTCGTCGCGGCGGCCGCCTGCTGGGGCGTCTCGAACGTGCTGACCCGCAGGGCCGCGCCCGACGACGCCCTGAACTTCATGGTCTGGGTGAGCACGGTGCCGGTGCTGCCGCTGCTGGCGTTGTCGCTGTTCCTGGAGGGCCCCTCGCGGGACCTGGCGGCGCTGGGCTCACTGGACTGGCGGGGAGCGGGCGCACTGCTGTTCGTGGCCTGGGTCGCCACCGTGTTCGGCTTCGGGACCTGGGGGTGGCTGCTGCGCCGTCACCCCGCTTCGACGGTGGCGCCGTTCTCCCTGCTGGTGCCGGTCTTCGGGATGTCGTCGGCGGCCCTGTTCCTCGGCGAGGCGGTGACGCCGCTGCGGTGGTGCGCGGCGGTGCTGCTGGTGGGAGGCGTGGCGCTCGCGTCGGTCACACGGCGGGGGCGGGGCGCGAAGCAGGGCGCCGGGGCGCCGGGCGGCCGACGGGAGGAACCCGTCGGCCGGGGCAGCGGATCCGCCGACCGGGAGTCGGTCAGGCCGAGTCGTTGAGGAGGCGGGAGAGGTGGGCGTGGCCGGGGCCGAGCAGGGCGGGGAGGTCGGCGGCCCGCTCGTACCAGCGCTTCTCGTACTCCCAGCAGAGCCAGCCGTCCCAGCCGTGGCGGGAGAGGATCTCCACGCAGTCGGCCAGCGGCAGGATGCCCTCGCCGAGGGGGAGCGGCGTCGTGTCGTCGGCGGAGGCGATGTCCTTGACCTGGACGTAGCCGAGGTGGGGGGAGAGGGCCGCGAAGCTCTCCGCGGGCTGCTCGCCGCCCAGCCAGGTGTGCATCACGTCCCAGAGGGCGCCCACCTGACGGTGGCCCACGAGGCCGAGGATCCTCATCGCGTCGGCGCCGGTGCGGTGGGAGTCGTGGGTCTCCAGCAGGATGCGGACGCCGACGTCACCGGCGTACCGGGCGGCCGTGCCCAGGCGCCGGGCGGCCGTCGCGTCGGCCTCCTCGGGGGTCTGCTCGGGGGTGCCGCCGGGGAAGACCCGGACGTAGGGGGCGCCGAGGTCGCGGGCGAGGCCGAGGAGGGCGCGGATCTCGTCGACGACGGGGCCGTCCTCGCCCGGCGCGGCGACCCTGGCGTACCCCGCGACACTCAGGACCTCGATGCCGGCCGCCTTGAACCGGGCGGCGACCTCGGTCCGTTCGTCGGGGGTGAGGCCCGGGTTGACCGGTTCCTCGGGGTGGGCGCGCAGTTCGACGCCGTGGTAGCCGTGCGTGGTCGCGAGGCGGAGCACGTCGGTCACGGGCAGGCCGGGGACACCGAGGGTGGAGAACGCCAGCTTCATGTCCACGGACCTACCCGCGACACCCGCCGGCGACTCCCCCTCGGCACCCCGATCCCCCGCGCGGGTCCGTGTCAGGCCTCGCCGGCCCTGCGGTAGACGCACACCTGGGCGCCCGACTTCGCGGTGGCCGTCCGGACCAGCTCGAACGGGCGCTTCACACCGTCGACGGGGAAGATCGACTTGCCGCCGCCCAGGACCACCGGCATGACGACGAGCTGCAGCTCGTCCACCAGGTCCTCACCCAGCAGGGTGCGGACGAGGGTGGGGCTGCCCATCATCGCGAGGTCGCCGCCCTCGGCGGCACGCAGCTCCCGGACGCGGGCGACGGCCTCCCCGGCGGGGATGAGCCGGCTGTTGTTCCAGGTCAGGTCGGACTCGGTCAGGGTGCCGGAGACGACGTACTTCGGCAGGCTGTTGATCCGGTCGGCGAAGGGGTCCCCGGCCTGCTGGGGCCACGCCCCGGCCATCGTCTGCCAGGTGCGGCGCCCGTACAGCAGCGCGTCGGCCTTCTCCAGCGAGGCGTCGAAGGCGCCGCCGAGGACCTCCGGGTCGAAGTACGCGTGCGACCACCCGCCGTGCCGGAAGCCGCCGTCGGTGTCCTCCTCGGGGCCGCCGGGGGCCTGCACGACACCGTCGAGACTGATGAACTCGGTGATCACGATACGCATGGCTGCTGCCGCTCCTCTTGCGCGTCCTGCGCGCTCTGCTCGCTCGGGCGATGACGGAGGTGCAGACCGGCACCGCCGACGGAACTCATCGCTCCCACCGGAAACTCCGCGACGCGCCCGACGCGCACGGTCGACGCGCACGGTCGACGCGCCCACTGCGGCCGACGGCCCGCGGGGCCGAAGCACCGCGTGCCCGACGCGCCCGACGCGCCCGACGCGTCCCGCGCCCGCCACGGTCCGGCCGACGCGCTTTCACGCGGCCGGCGCGTCCTGTATGGCTGGGCGTCCCGCGTCCGACGGGCCCCGCGCGCCGGCGTCGCGGTGACCGGGGCTTCGTATCGAGCGGCCGTGTGACCCTGCGCCCCGCTCACCCCCTGGGGGCACCGGAGGACCCCCGTACCATCAGCTCGCCCCGGACGGACGCGATGCCCCCGGGCGGCGGCTCCTCGCGGCCCATCGCGATCCGGCCGGCCCGTGCCCCCGCCTCGGCGAGCGGCAGCCGTACCGTCGTCAGGGCCGGTACCGCGTCGATGCTGAACGGCAGGTCGTCGAAACCGGCGACCGAGACGTCGTCGGGGATCTTCCGGCCGGAGTCCCGCAGCGCCGCGCACGCGCCCAGCGCGACGGAGTCGTTCGCGGCGACCACGGCGGTCAACCCGGGATCCCTGCGCAGGAGTTCGAGAGTGGCCTCGTAGCCGGACCGGCGGTCGTAGCGGCCGTGGACGGTCCAGCGGGGGTCCTCCTCGATCCCGTGCGCGGCGAGCGCGGCCCGGTGTCCCTCGAGGCGGTGGCGCGTGGTGGTGCGCTCCCGCGGGCCGGCGATGTAGCCGAGGCGGCGGTGGCCGAGCCCGATCAGGTGCTCGGTGAGCTCACGGCCGCCGCCGCGGTTGTCGAAGGTCAGCGCGGTCGCCCCGGTGTCCGGCGCCGGCGGCCGGCCGCACAGCACCACCCGGGTCCCGGCGTCCGCCAGCTTGCGCAGCTTCGCGTCCACGGCCGCCCGGTGCGGGGCGTCCTCGATGGCGCCGCCGGTCAGCACCACCGCCGCGGCCCGCTGCCGCTGCAGCAGCGTCAGGTACGTCAGCTCGCGCTCCGGGGTGCCGCCCGTGTTGCACACGACCGCGAGCCTCTCCCCGCCCGCACGCCCGCCCGGACCCCCGATCTCGGACTGGATCGCGCTCGCCATGATCCCGAAGAACGGGTCGGCGATGTCGTTCACCAGGATGCCCACCAGGTCGGAGGTGGCGGCGGCCAGGGAGCTCGCGGGGCCGTTGAGCACGTAGTCCAGTTCGTCCACGGCCCTCAGCACCCGCTCGCGGGTGGAGGCGGCGACGGGATAGTTCCCGTTCAGCACGCGCGACACCGTCGCGGGGGAGACCTGCGCGCGGGCCGCCACGTCCGCCAGGGTCACCGTCATGTCTCGTCCTCCGGTCGCGCAGGTCGTCTCGTCGTCGTCCACGCCGGGCCCCCGCGCCGCGGTTCCCGGGGCCGCCCGTCGAGCAGACCCTACGGCTCCACGCTCCGTTGTTCGCCCCCTCGAACAAGTCGGATTCGCCATGGTCTTGTCCGGACCGCCGTTCAGAGGCTAGCTTCTAGCTACATAGAAAGCGCTTGCTGTGACGTTCACCAGTCATCGGTCGCCCGCCGTCGGCCCCTGCCGGCCGGCGGCGGCCGGCGCGTGACGGGTGGGGCGTACGCGGCGCGCGGGGACCGCGTACGAAGGGAACGACGTGACACGCAAGACGGTGCGTATCGCCATGAACGGTGTGACGGGGCGGATGGGCTACCGGCAGCACCTCGTCCGCTCCATCCTGGCCCTGCGCGAGCAGGGCGGCCTCGACCTCGGTGACGGCACCGTGCTGTGGCCGGAACCGATCCTGGTCGGCCGCCGCGAGCACGCGCTGAGGGCGCTGGCCGAACGGCACGGCCTGGAGCACGTCTCCACCGACCTGGACGCCGTGCTCGCCGACGAGGGCGTCGACGTCTACTTCGACGCCCAGGTCACCTCCGCCCGCGAGGAGGCCCTCAAGAAGGCGATCGCGGCCGGCAAGCACATCTACACCGAGAAGCCGACCGCCACCGGCCTCGACGGCGCCCTGGAGCTGGCCCGGCTGGCGAACGCGGCCGGCATCAGGCACGGCGTCGTCCAGGACAAGCTCTTCCTCCCCGGCCTGCTCAAGCTGAAGCGCCTCATCGACGGCGGTTTCTTCGGCCGCATCCTGTCCGTGCGCGGCGAGTTCGGCTACTGGGTCTTCGAGGGCGACTGGCAGGAGGCGCAGCGCCCCTCCTGGAACTACCGCGCCGAGGACGGCGGCGGCATCGTCGTCGACATGTTCCCGCACTGGGAGTACGTCCTGCACGGGCTGTTCGGCCGCGTGCGCTCCGTCCAGGCCCTGGCCGCCACCCACGTCCCGCAGCGCTGGGACGAGAACGGCAAGCCCTACGACGCCACCGCCGACGACGCCGCCTACGGCGTCTTCGAGCTCGACGGCGGCGTGATCGCCCAGATCAACTCCTCCTGGGCGGTCCGCGTCAACCGCGACGAACTCGTCGAGTTCCAGGTCGACGGCACCGAGGGCTCCGCGGTGGCCGGGCTGCGGAACTGCCGCGTCCAGCACCGCTCCGCCACCCCGAAGCCCGTGTGGAACCCGGACATCCCCACCACCGAGACCTTCCGCGACCAGTGGCAGGAGGTCCCGGACAACGGCGAGTTCGACAACGGCTTCAAGGCCCAATGGGAGCTGTTCCTCAAGCACGTCTACGCCGACGCCCCCTACCACTGGGACCTGCCGGCCGGCGCCCGCGGCGTCCAGCTCGCCGAGCTGGGACTGAAGTCCTCGGCCGAGGGACGCCGGCTCGACGTACCGGAGATCGCCCTGTGAGCATCCGACTCCCCGCGCCGGACGGGTCGTTGCGGACGTACGAACCCCGCGCCGAACCCCTCTCCCTCACCCCCGGAGCACCCTTCACCTCCCGCACGGTCTTCTCCGCGGCGCACGTCGTCGCCGACCCGTACGCCGACACCACCCCCGACTCGCCCGCCGCCGTCGACTGGGACGCCACCCTCGCCTTCCGCCGCCACCTGTGGTCGCACGGGCTCGGCGTCGCCGAGGCGATGGACACCGCCCAGCGCGGCATGGGCCTGGACTGGGCGGGCGCGGCCGAACTGATCCGCCGCTCCGCCGCCGAGGCGAAGACCGTCGGCGGCCGGATCGCCTGCGGCGTCGGCACCGACCAGCTCGCCTCGGGCGCCCTCGCCGAGGTGCGGGCGGCCTACGAGGAACAGCTCGCGCTCGTCGAGGAGTCCGGCGCGCAGGCCATCCTGATGGCCTCCCGCGCGCTGGCCGCCGCCGCCCGCGGCCCGGAGGACTACCTGGAGGTGTACGGCCACCTGCTGCGCCAGGCCGCCGAACCGGTGATCCTGCACTGGCTCGGCCCCATGTTCGACCCGGCGCTGGAGGGCTACTGGGGCTCCTCGGACCTCGACGCGGCCACCGACACCTTCCTGGAGGTCATCGCCGCGCACCCCGACAAGGTCGACGGCATCAAGGTCTCGCTGCTGGACGCCCGGCGCGAGGTCGACCTGCGCCGCCGCCTGCCGCAGGGGGTGCGCTGCTACACCGGCGACGACTTCCACTACCCCGAGCTGATCGCCGGTGACGACCAGGGCTTCAGCCACGCCCTGCTCGGCATCTTCGACCCGCTGGGCCCGCTGGCGGCGGAAGCGGTCCGGGTCCTCGACACGGGGACCCCGGACAGCACGGACGGCTTCCGCGCCCTCCTCGACCCCACCGTCGAACTCTCCCGCCACCTCTTCCGGGCCCCCACCCGCTTCTACAAGACGGGCGTGGTCTTCCTGGCCTGGCTGGCCGGCCACCAGAGCCACTTCACCATGGTCGGCGGCCTGCAGTCGGCCCGCTCCCTGCCGCACTTCGCCCGCGCCTACGAACTCGCCGACGGCCTCGGCCTGTTCCCCGACCCCAAGCTCGCCGAGGAACGGATGAGGACCCTGCTGCACCTGTACGGGGTGACCCCATGACAGCCGACCTCGCGCGCTTCAGCATCAACCAGATGACGGTCAAGCAGCTCTCCCTGCCGGAACTCGTCGACGCCTGCCGCGACCTGGGCGTGCCGGGCGTGGGCCTGTGGCGCGAGCCCGTCCGGGCGTACGGGCTCGACGCGGCCGCGAAACTGGTCCGGGACGCCGGCCTGACGGTGACGACCCTGTGCCGGGGCGGCTTCCTCACCGCGCTCGACCCCGCCGAGCGGGCCGCCGCCCTCGCCGACAACCGCCGCGCCGTCGACGAGGCGGCCACGCTCGGCACCGACACCCTGGTCCTGGTCTCCGGCGGCCTCCCGGCCGGTTCCAGGGACCTGCGCGGCGCCCGTGAACGCATCGCGGACGCCCTCGCCGAACTCGGCCCGTACGCGGAGCAGCACGGCGTACGGCTGGCCATCGAGCCCCTCCACCCCATGTACGCTTCCGACCGCTGCGTGGTCTCCACCCTCGCCCAGGCCCTCGACCTCGCCGAACGGTTCCCGGCCCGGCAGGTCGGCGTCACCGTCGACACGTACCACGTCTGGTGGGACGACACGGCGCCCGCCCAGATCGCCCGGGCCGGCGCCCAGGACCGCATCCACACCTTCCAGCTCGCCGACTGGACCACCCCGCTGCCCGAGGGCGTCCTCAACGGCCGCGGCCAGATCGGCGACGGCTCGATCGACATGCGCGAGTGGCAGGGGTACGTGGAGGCGGCCGGCTACACCGGGCCCATCGAGGTCGAGCTGTTCAACGACGTCCTGTGGGCCCGGGACGGCCGCGAGGTCCTCGCTGAGACGGCGAGGCGGTTCGTGGAGCACACCGCTTAGAGGTCCTAACAGAGTGCTCGGACGCGCCGGTGCAGGATGAGGCAGACAGCCAACTGCAGGAAGGCGTCATGGATGTCGTCCCGGCGCTCCCAA